>JAFZRD010000151.1 GCA_017620055.1 Lachnospiraceae bacterium | reverse complement strand
CCTTCAACACGATAGTTGATTGCCTGCTCGGGACCGGCTTCAAAGGCGGGGTAAGGCCGGAACTGAGGAGCGTCATAGAGGCGATCAATGCGAGCGGAGCATATGTGGTGAGTGTTGATATAAACAGCGGTTTGAACGGCGATACAGGAATGGCGGATATATGCGTCAGATCGGATTTGACCGTGTCGGTCGGTTCGTATAAACCCGGACATTTCCTCAATATGGCAAAGGATGTCATGAAGGAGAAGGTAAACGTTGACATCGGGATCAGTCCCGTTGATGAGCCGTATAAACTGATCGGGTCGGAAGATGTAGCACGCGTTCTCGGGAAGAGGCTTAACTATTCAAACAAGGGTACTTACGGATATACAGCACTGATCGGGGGGAGCACGAGATACAGCGGTGCGATAAGGCTTGCATATCTTGCAAACGCCGCGATGAGGAGCGGGGCCGGAGTGGTCAAAGTGGCGCTGCCGTCTTCGATAGTACATGATGTGGCGCCGCACATACTGGAGTCAACGCTGTTTCCGCTGAGTTATACTAGAGTTATGTCAACCAAAGGCGAAGCCGGATTGAATAGAGAAGATGCCGTTGTCGATTACGTACCCGAGGAGATCGACGAGATCATCTCAAACGTGAAGACGATCGCATTCGGAATGGGCATAGGGACCGGCGAGAGTGCGGCAAAGATACTCACACACCTTCTGACGAAGTTTGCCGGAACTCTCATAATAGATGCCGACGGACTGACGCTCCTGTCGAGAACAGACAGAGATGTTATAAGAAACAGCAGCGCGAAGATCGTTCTGACGCCGCATATCAAGGAGTTCTCGCGGCTTACCGGAAAAGAGATCGATCAGATACTCGAAGACCCGATAGGAGCCGCGTGTGAATACGCCAAAGATGTCAATGCAGTTGTTCTGCTTAAGGGGCCGTCCACGATAGTCACCGACGGAGAAAAGGTTTACATAACTAACAAAGGATGTGCCGGAATGGCGACCGCCGGATCGGGAGATGTCCTGTCCGGGATAATGGCTGCACTATGTGCATTTGGAAAGGACGACATGCCGGACGGCGAAAAAGACAGATGCCTTCCCGTTGCCGCGGCCGCATACATCAACGGCGCGGCCGGCGAGCTTGCCGAAGCGAAGATCGGAGCCGTCAGCATGATCGCAAGCGATACCGTCGCAGCGATCCCCGAAGTCATAAGAAACCTCGCAAATCACAACATCTGCGACCAAGTGTGACTTTTTTAACAAAATGTGGTAGACTATGCAGTAAGGAGGGACCCACGAAGTGGGAGGATCCCTTACTGCACGACGAGTCCTCATTCTCCGAAGGAGAATTCAAATGGGCGAGTCTCTTATAAGCATTTAGGAAGTGTTATCAAGAAGTGCCTGAGGAAGCAAAAGGCCAGGGCTTTATCAGGAAGATCTGTGCGTTCATCGTCGACAAGAGAAACCTGTTCTTTCTCCTGTTCGGTCTGCTCGCGATTTTTTCCGCTTTTTCAAAGAACTGGGTACATGTAGAAAATTCATTATCGTATTATCTGCCTGAGACGACCGAGACCAAGAAGGGCATAGAACTGATGGATGAGCAGTTCGTGACCTATGGATCGTGTACGTTCATGGTGGCAAACGTATCCTACGAGCAGGGCGAGAGGATCGCAAACAGTATCAGATCGATGGAGGGCGTATTTTCCGTCGATTACGAGGATACCGCAGAGTATTACAACAACGCTTCCGCCAAGTTCAAGGTCACATTCGATTATCCCGAGGACGACGAGCAGTGTCTTGTCGCTCAGGATAAGATCAAAGATTATCTCCGCAACAACGACTACTATCTGGACACGAGCCTCGGCGACGTACAGGCCGAGCTGATCGCGGACGAGATGGTGACGATCTCGGCCATAGTCGTTGTCATCGTCTTGGGTGTGCTTCTTATCACAACCGAAGCATATGCCGAGATCCCCGTGCTTCTCATAACGTTCGGCGGCGCGGCCGTACTTCAGATGGGAACGAACTTCGTTTTCGGAACGATCAGTTACGTTTCCAACTCGGTCACGATCGTCCTGCAGCTCGCACTTTCGATCGACTATGCGATCATATATCTGAACAGATACAAGGAAGAACACGCGGTGTACGAGTCGCGTGAGGCAGCGATAATCGCGCTCACCAAGGCCATCCCCGAGATCTCGGGAAGCTCCCTTACAACGATAGGCGGCCTGATCGCCATGACTTTCATGCAGTTCAAGATGGGTCCCGATATGGGTATTGTCCTTATCAAGGCCATCATCCTGAGCCTTGTTTCCGTGTTCCTTCTGATGCCCGGAGTCATCATGCTCTTCGCGCCTCTAATGGAGAAATCCAAACACCGTAACTTCATCCCGAAGATAACCGGGATCGCAAAGTTTGACTACAAGACGCGATTTTTCATCGCACCCATATTTGTCGCAGTCATAATCGTCGCGTTCTTCATTTCCAACAAATGTCATTACGCATACGGATACAGCAGCATCACGCCGCCGATCAAGAACGACGTTCAGATCGCGCAGGAGATGATCAAGAACAACTTTGACACCAAACAGTTCGTGGTCGTTGTCGTGCCTGCGGGTGATTACGATAAGGAAAAATCACTTCTCGCGGATTACGAAGCCAGGGACGAGGTTGACCACGCGATGGGCCTGTCGAACACCGAGGCGCTCGGCGGATACATGCTTACCGACAAGCTTACACCGAGACAGTTTTCCGAGCTGATCGATCTTGATTACGAGGTCGCGGAGCTTGTCTATACCGCGTATGCGATCGATGACAAGGATTACGCAAAAGCGGTGAACGGCCTGTCAGATTACAAGGTTCCGCTGATCGATATGTTCATGTTCGTGCACAAGGAAGTCGAGGAGGGCTACGTGACGCTCGACAATGAGACGAGAAAGACTCTCGACGATGCGTACAAGCTGATGAACTTTGCCAAGACGCAGCTGCAGGGCGAGGACTACGTGCGAATGATGGTGTACCTCGACATGCCCGAAGACGAGCAGGACAAGATATACAGCTTCATCGACGAGATGCACACGATCGCTTACAAGTACTATGACGAGTG
>JAFZRD010000150.1 GCA_017620055.1 Lachnospiraceae bacterium | reverse complement strand
GCTTATGGGAGATGATGATACATGTTATTCCCTGCTGCTTGAGCTGAAGCATTATATCGAGAAGCTTCTTACTCTCTTCGTCATTAAGAGCCGCCGTGGGCTCGTCAAGTATGAGCAGCTCGACCTTCTTGGCCATCGCCTTGGCGATCTCTATAAGCTGCTGTTTTCCTACACCAAGGGTATTGATAGGAACGTTAACATCTTCATGCTCCAGTCCCACCTTCGCGAGCATTTCCTGCGCGCGGCGCCTTGTTTCGGTCCAGTCGATGATACCCTTTCTGCTTGTCTGTTCATTACCGATGAACACATTTTCCGCTACCGAAAGCAGTGGGCTCAGTGCCAGCTCCTGATGTATTATAACGATTCCTTTTGCTTCGGAATCCCTAAGGTTGTGAAATTTGCAGTGCTCACCTTTATATGTTATATCCCCTTCGTACGTTCCGTAAGGATATACGCCCGACAGGACATTCATGAGGGTGGACTTGCCTGCTCCGTTTTCACCGCAAATCGCGTGAATCTCGCCTTTTTTAACCTTAAGATTAACATCGTCAAGAGCCTTTACTCCGGAGAATTCCTTCGTAATGTGATCCATTTCCAAGATGTAATCCGACATCCTACCTACTCCTTCTATTAATACTGACATTTTCAAAAACAGGGCGGCATATGCCGCCGCCCTGTTTATATGAAGTGATCTAATCCGGTACTGATTATTCAGCAAGCTGCTCTTCTGTGTAGTATCCGCCACCGATGATAACTTCTTTGTAGTTGTCCTTGTCAACGGGAACGGGCTCGCAAAGGTATGAAGGAACTACGATCTTGCCGTTGTTGTACTGCTCTGTGTCGTTGATCTCAGGCTCTGAACCTTCAAGAACTGCCTGTACCATCGTAACACACTTGGAAGCAAGGAGTCTTGTATCTTTGTAGATAGACATTGTCTGCTTACCGGAGATGATGTGCTTTGTAGCCATAAGCTCTGCATCCTGTCCTGTGATCATCGGCCAGTCAGCGTCTGTGTAACCTGCACCTTCAAGAGCTGACATACATCCGTATGAAAGTCCGTCGTATGCGCATGCACAGATATCAAGCTTCGTGTCTGCATAGTATCTTGTAAGGATATCTTCACATCTCTTCATAGCTGTCTGCTGATCCCATCTGAGGGTGTTGTTGTCTTCGAAATCGATCTGGCCTGACTCGCAAACGAGTGAACCGTCATCAAGTAAAGGCTGGATCTGCTCCATAAGACCTGCATAAAGCATATGAGCATTGTTATCATCGGGTGATCCCATGAAGAGCTCGATGGTCTTCGGGTTATCCTTTGTAGCGCCGCAGTGCTGAACGATGTATTCACCGATCTTTGTGCCGACACCCTTGTTATCGAATGTTGCATAGTAGCTAACAGCATCCGTGTTCATAAGAAGACGGTCATAAGCGATAACGGGGATACCTGCTGCCTTAGCCTGTGCCTCAACGTTTACAAGTGCGTCTGAGTCGATAGCTGCGATAACGAGGCAGTTAGCACCTGCTGCGATCATGTTCTCGATCTGTGAAACCTGAGCCTGAACGTCATCCTCTGCGTACTGAAGATCTACAGTGTAGCCGAGTTCCTCAAGCTGAGCCTTCATGTTGGCACCATCGTGCATCCATCTCTCTGAAGACTGTGTAGGCATTGCAACTGCAACTTTCTTGCCGCCACCTGATGCTGCGGGAGCTGCTGCATCGCCTGATCCTGCTGCTGCGGGAGCTGCTGCGCCTGCGCAAGCTGTCAGAGCTGTCATTGCTACTGCCATAATAGCTGCTAAAACTTTCTTTTTCATATTCATCCTCCTTAAATTTTTGGGAATCTCCTGACTGCCAGAAGATTCACTCGGATGAAACCACTTTATTACAATATGATTTTCATTAAAATAAAAAATCCTACTCTGAAAATATAAAATCTTCCAGTGTAGGATTTTGTATGTTGTGTGGATTATTTTACAAGTTCGAAAAGGATGTTGTTGTTGAACAGGTACGTAAGTATCCTGCTCGCCTTCACCTGTGAGAATACCCATGCGCCGAACGAGCGCCCGAAGAACATCATGACAGCGATGAAGAATACCCATACAAGAACGAGCGCCAGCGTTATTCCCGTTGCCATCCCGAGCAGCCTGTTGAATGTCCGCAGTACAGGTATCTTCTCGAGTATTTTGATCGCAAGGAAGAGTACGCACTGGATTATCGCAAGGATCACAAACAGACCGACAAATGTTCCGGCCTTTATCGAAAGCGCCGACAGATATCCGGAGATATAGTCCTTAAAGAGCGTTACCGCCAGTCTGTCATATATCTCACTTGTGTTGTTCGATTTGATCGAATTCGTGATCAGGTCGGGAAACCCGAAAGAATCTATGACCCTGTTTTCCCGTTCATCCCCGCGGAATGAATCATCGGGAATATCATTTGCGTTCTTCTCCTCATATGCCACGATTATCCGCTGTCTGACATTGTCGTAAAGAGAAGTGTTCTTAATAAGAAAATCACTTACATACGGGGATATCTTCGTGACGATGAACAAAACCGCGATAAGGCCGGCAAACCAGACCGCCAGTCGCAGGAAACCCCTTCTGTATCCTTTGACCGCTCCGAACAGCAGCACTGCGAGAACGATTATAAGTAAAACATAATCCCCCATATTATTTCAGTTTGATCTCCTCCATTCCGTCAGAATAAACGACCAGGAATCTCGAACGTGATTCTTCGGGAATGATGATGATCGCCGATTCATTGAACTTCCCGTCAAACTTCTTCAGTCCCGCGGTGTTGTATATCTGACAGTCTTCGCTGTTATAGATGACCATTATATCCTTGTAGAGGGATATATTGCTGTAATCCATGTCAAACCCCCGGGTGGTCACTAGATCGCCTTTATCATTGTAAACTTCCGCAATGAACTTGTTCTCGCCCTCATCATCCTCATATACGAGAACGATCGTATCCTCATTGTTGAACACGCTCAGGACTTCTTTTTCTATGTCTTTTTCAAACACCTTCTCCGGTTTCTCCGCACCCTTGAAGATGGAGAAACAGTTGTCGCCGAGAACATAGCTTGTGTTCGGATTGATAAAGCAGACCTGCGGAACGACCGTTCCGGAATAGTTGTATCCGCTCACGAGATTGTCGACCTCGTTCTGACCGACTGCCCCGAAGTTATAATATGCGACGGACGTTGACAGTATCCCGCTGTCAACGAACAGATATGACACGGCAAGAAGGATGCCGTCTTCGGAAATATCTATGCATACGGGATATCCGCTCTTTGACATCGTCGTTCGGTCGCTTGCGATATTGGTTCCGTTGACATCGTAGAGCTTGACCCATGTGACTTCATTGTCTTCAAGAACGACCGCAACGTTTCCGTTTCCCGATACGCAGAATCTCTTGAGAGGCGTTGACGTATCTATGGTTCCCTGCAGTCCCGCGCTGTTGTAAACATATATCGTCGTTCCCATGTAATCGCCGATGGCGATGTAATCCTTGCAAACGTCCACGATCGGATTCTGCATCTCAAAAGTCTCATTCCAGATCATGTCGTTTGCGATATTGAAAGCCGATGCGCCGTCCTGACTGTATCGCAGTACATTTCCCTCAAACTTGAGATACCTTGCGTTTGATGCTTCCGGATATGATATCTTCCTGATCACATCATAGTCGGTATATACCATCTTCTGATAGTTATAATAAGCACTGGCGATGACCGCGATCACGATCGCCAGCCCGATCACTATACGATACAGGATGGCTCTTCTGTGCCGGCGTATCTTCTTCTCAAAATCATTTTGAGCGGCTTCGTATTTTTCTTTTAATGTTTCGTTGATTTCCGCCATGTCTATTCAATGCTGGCCAAAACACCAAGCTGGATCGCACCCATTATCCCCTGATTGTCATTCAGGGATGCGGGAACAATATAATCATCGATATCATCGAGCTCCGACGCATGTATATATCCCGCAAGTTTTTCAAGAAGCTTTTTTCTTATAAGAGGGAACAGCTGCTGCTGATGCATGACTCCGCCGCCGAGAATGATCTTGCGCGGTGAGATCGTCAGTACCATGGCCATCAGTCCCTGGGCGATATAATCGGCTTCCATCTCCCACACTTCCGGTCTGTCCGACAGGTCGGCCGCACTCTTTCCCCATCTTCCATGTATCGCCGGACCCGATGCCAGGCTCTCAAAACAGGTCGGATGGAAAGGACAGCTTCCCTTGTAATCATCTTCCGGAAGCCTTGACACGAGTATATGTCCGAACTCCGGATGCCCCATTCCGTGAACGAGCTGTCCGTTGACCGCCATTCCCGCACCTATTCCGGTCCCGATCGTGACATATCCGACATTGTCCATTCTCTGGGCGCAGCCGAATGTCATCTCTCCGAGACAGGATCCGTTAACGTCGGTATCGACCTTTATCGGAACTTTCAGTGCATCCTCAAGTATCTTCTTGATCGGATAATGCTGCCAGGGGAGCTTGGGTGAATCAAGTATCATTCCGTATGTATCGGAATCCGAATTGACATCCACCGGTCCGAACGAACCTATCCCGAGCGCGCATATATCTTTGTCTTTGAAATAATCGATGACTTTCGGTATCGACTCATCCGGCGTTGTTGTCGGGAACGATCTCTGGTCGATTATCGTTCCGTCCGCGTATCCGAGAGCACATACCATCTTCGTGCCGCCGGCTTCAAGTCCGCCGTAAAGCTTCGGTATCGTCGTGACCATGATCGTAAGGCTTCCGAATATCGTGAAGTCTCCGTATCCGCCGGACACGATGAACGATTCGCCTGCATTTATCTTTCTTCCGTCAATACCGCCTTCACCGTTCAGGACGGAAATGATCATAAAGGAATCGTTCTTCTCAAAATCGCGCGAACCCGATATATCGTATCTGTCCACATCGTAGTATCTGCACGAAACAAGCTTTCCCTTAACGCCGTTCGTATAACATCTCGCATCCGTATGAGGGATCCTCATCACATCAAGACTCTTTTCGACGTGAAGCTCCCTCTGGACGCCGTTCCTGATCCTTCCGTAATCATACAGCCTGTACGTGACGTCCGAACTTTGCTGGATCTCCATGATCATCGTGTTCTGCTTTATCGCATGCACGGTTCCCGGTGTGATCTGGAAGAAATCACCCTTCTTGACGGGGATCTCCCTGAGAAAATCATCCCACCGGCCTTCCTCGATCATCTGTGAGGCTTCTTCCCGCGTTTTTGCATTGTGACCGATTATTATCGATCCGTCCCTGTCACAATCCATGACATACCAGCACTCGGTCTTGCCTGCGGCGCCGTTGTCATTCTCATATGCATAGTCGTTATCGGGATGTACCTGGATGCTGAGCGGATCCCTGGCGTCAATGACTTTTACTATAAAAGGAAAATCATCCCCCGTATCCACTCCGAACAGTTCCTTGTGGTCACGCCAGACTTCGGACAGATGCATGCCGTCATACGTACCGCCTTTGACAAGACAGTCTCCGTTCTCATGCGCACTTACCGTCCAGTATTCCTTGCCCCATATACACTTTTTGACTACAGGCTCAAGAAAGATCAGCTCTTTCATATCATCCCTCACAAATAAGGATACGTCCCATACGAGCCTAAGCTCATACGGGACGCGTCCCTACATTACAGAATCATTTTACAAACTGCTTAACCTGTTCGTATATTCCTTCGGCATCAAGCTTATACTTGTGAAGAAGCTGTGCTGCAGCACCGCTCTCACCGAATACGTCATGCATTCCTATCTTGAACACGGGTGTCGGATTCTTCTCCGAGAGAACATCGCATACTGCGCTTCCGAGTCCGCCTATTACCGAATGCTCTTCGGCGGTAACGACTTTCCCCGTCTTCTTTGCCGTCTTTAATACCAGCTCCTCGTCAAGAGGTTTGATAGTATGGATATTGATAACTTCGGCATTTATACCGTCTTTTGCGAGCATGTCTGCTGCTTCCATTGAAGCGGGAACGGTAGACCCCGTTGCGATGATGGAAACATCGGATCCTTCGCGAAGAACAATGCCTTTGCCCATTTCAAACTTATATGTCTTCTCGTCATTGAACACCGGTACAGCCGCACGACCGAACCGCATATATACCGGACCGACATATTCATAAGCTGCCCTGACCGCAGCTCTTGCTTCAACATCGTCCGCGGGATTGATGATCACCATTCCGGGGATCGTACGCATAAGTGCGATATCCTCATTACACTGATGGGATGCACCGTCTTCTCCTACGGATACGCCGGCATGTGTTGCACCGATCTTGACATTGAGATGAGGATATCCGATCGAGTTACGTACCTGCTCAAATGCTCTTCCTGCCGAGAACATTGCGAACGAACTTGCAAAAGGAACCTTTCCGGTTGCGGCAAGTCCCGCCGCGATACATGTCATGTTGGCTTCGGCGATACCGCAGTTGATATGCTTATCGGGATGAGCCTTTGCAAAGGTACCTGTCATGGTAGCTGCAGCAAGGTCAGCCGTTAATACTACAAGGTCATCATGCTCATTGCCCAGTTCAACAAGTGCGTTGCCGTAACTGGCTCTGGTTGCGATCTTTTCTACTTCTGACATAATGCTTCACCTACTTTCTCGAGATCCTTCATGGCTGTCTCATACTGTTCGTCATTGGGTGCCTTTCCGTGCCATCCTGCCTGGTTCTCCATGAATGAAACGCCCTTTCCTTTGACGGACTTCATTATGATGGCCGTAGGCATACCCTTCGTTGCTTTTGCTTCGGCAAAAGCCGCGCGGATCTGGTCAAAATCATGTGCATCGATATTGATCACATGGAAATTGAATGCTTCAAATTTCTTGTCTATGGGATACGGATTACATACATCCTCTACTTTACCGTCGATCTGAAGACCGTTGTTGTCAACGATGACGACAAAGTTGTCAAGCTTCTTGTGTCCGGCAAACATCGCTGCTTCCCAAACCTGTCCTTCGGCGATCTCACCGTCGCCGAGAAGCGTATATACTCTGTATGAGTCGTTTGAGAGCTTTGCCGACAGCGCCATTCCGGCTGCAACGGATATTCCCTGTCCGAGAGAACCGCTGGACATATCCACACCGGGAGTGTGCTGCATGCAGGGATGTCCCTGAAGGTGGGAACCGAGCTTACGAAGCGTTGTCAGCTCCTCAACCGGGAAATAACCTCTGTGTGCGAGAGCGGAATAAAGAGCGGGGGCGCAGTGTCCTTTTGAAAGAACGAACCTGTCCCTGTCTTCCTTTTTGGGGTTCTTGGGATCTATGTTCATTTCCTCAAAATAGAGAAATGTCATAAGATCCGCACAGGACAATGATCCGCCGGGATGACCGGCCTTAGCCGAATGAACTGCCGTAACGATACCTTTACGGATTTCATTGGCTGTTTTAGCTAAATCCAAATTGTTCATGACGTGATCCTTTCTTTATTTTTATTGTCTGCCAGGTTTTCAAAGTAATAGAGATTATATCAAATTTCTATTTTGTTTTCCACAGAGTATCATCATCGACCGCATAGAAATACGAATTGATCGGCAGTACCGATCCGTTATGTATCTCGAACGCTTCCCAGACAACACCCGCTGAAGCTACAGGTACATGGAATTTGCCGAGTAGTCCGTCGGAATTGTAAACATCAACATATGCACATGATCCTGTCATGTTGTATGACATCACATCCGCCGTCGTAATGCTTCCGAAATCCGTCACGTAGAATCTGTAGTCATCCGTTCCGGCTTTGTCGATCGTAACGCACTCAGCCGTTGTCAGTCCGAGGCTGTCAACAGGAGATGTTATGACTCTTGCCCTGTTGGACGATATGGCTTTTGAACACAGGTCGAGCGGAGCAGATTCCCAGGACACCACGGTCCTGAATGTATCCTCTCCCACATCCGGCATTGCAAACCCTACGGCAAACTGGTGATCAAGTCTTATTATGACTGACAGATACAACGTCTCATATCCGCCCTTTGATATCTCTGCCGTATAGCTTCCGGAAGTCAGCGACACCGTTCCTGTTCCGTTATCATCAAGCGATCCCGTCTGTACGACCTCGCCTGTACGATTGTTGAAGCCCCTTCTTATCATGATGCCGGCTCCCGAAAGGGGAACATTTGGATCGGTCGCATCCCTTACGACAAACTGGGACGGGTAAAGGGTTCCGTTATTTGTGTATCCCATGTAAATGGGCTCAACCGCATATTTACCGGAACCGAACTTAGCCGTGATCCCGTACACTCCGACTTCGTTAAGGGTATCCTTGCCGGCGGTAACGCTGTATGTATCATCATCCGTGCAGTCAATGACAACCTTATAATAACCGTCTCCGTCGGTTGATGACTCCGCAATGACCGTGTCATCCGATTCCGACTTCACAACTATCTTTGCATCTTCCATCGGCATGGAGAACTCATCCATAACGTATCCGTACAGAGTCTCCGTTTCCCTAAGTGCAGGAGCCACATTGTAAACGATATAAGCGCGGTTGATCATAT
>JAFZRD010000149.1 GCA_017620055.1 Lachnospiraceae bacterium | reverse complement strand
GTACCGATCGAACCGGTCGAACCCATGACTGTGATCTTTTTCATTTATAACACTCTTTCGATCATGAACACGGCGATGAAATATATCATCGGTGCCGTGAATATCGCGCTGTCGAACCGGTCAAGGATACCGCCGTGTCCCGGAATGAGATTACCGTAATCCTTGATGTCGAAGTTACGCTTGACGGCACTGGCCGACAGATCCCCTATCTGGGAAACCGCGGCGCCGACCGCACACAGTATCGCAAACATCATGGCCACGTTCATGCCGCCGTCAAAAGCATCCCTTACAAGATATCCGTATATCCCGCCGCATATCGCGGGCCCGAGTACTCCTCCTATGGCACCTTCTATCGATTTCTTCGGTGACAGGTTCGGGCAGAGCCTGTGTCTGCCGCAGGTCATGCCGGTAAGGTACGCAAACACATCACAGAACCACGAACTGATAAATATCAGCCACACAAGGAATATACCGTCATCAAGGCTCCTCGTGAGGTGTATGAAGCTGAGCATGACGCAGACATAGAAGAATCCGTAGAACGTATAGACGATCTCTTTCGAATCGTATTTGGGGAATGTGAACACATATGTGCCGAGTATCACCAGAAGGAACAGCACCGTGACAAAGATCATTATGACCATATCACACTCTGTCGTGTACAGAAGTATATAATACGCTATCGCAAACGCATATCCGATCCCGGTTATGACATTGAAATACTCGCCATCAGCCAGGATCCCCGTAGCATGATAGAACTCGTACATCCCGATCAGTGATATGGCAGCAAGAAGAAGCGGAAGATACAATCCCCCGAGCCACGCAAACCCAAGCATGACCACCGCTACGACCGCTCCGCTCACCAGTCTTGTCTTAAACATCATTCCTCCTCGCCGGTACCGCCGAATCTCCGGTCTCTCTTCCCGTATGCCTCGCAGGCACGCATCAGTTCCTCTTTGGAAAAATCAGGCCAGTACACGTCAGTGAAATAGAACTCACTGTATGCCAGCTGCCACAACAGGAAATTGGACAGCCTCTGTTCACCGCTCGTCCTTATAAGAAGATCGGGCGCCGGGATTCCTTTGGTATCAAGGTATTCCTCAAACAACTCCTCCGTGATCCTACCTTCCACCTTCCCGGCCCTGACGTCGTCGATGATGTTGTTCATGGCCCGAAGCATCTCATCGCGGCTGCCGTAGTTTATCGCAACCTGGAAATGCAGTCCCGTGTTGTCTTTGGAAGCTTCCTCAAGCGCCGCTATCGATTCCCTGATATCGTCATCGAGTCTTGACTTGTCCCCGATGACGCGGACGCACATATTGTTCTTCTTTGCCGTCTGTCGGCACGTTTTCATATAATTGCGCAGAAGCTTCATAAGCTGGCTGACTTCATCGTCGGGCCTGCTCCAGTTCTCCGTTGAAAAAGCATATACGGTGAGATAATTGATTCCCATCTTATATGCTTCTTCACATATGACTTCCACGGTCTTGGCACCCTGAATATGCCCGTAGTTTCTCGGCATACCCTTCTTCTTCGCCCACCGGCCGTTTCCGTCGAGTATTATGGCTACATGATTTGGTATCTTCATTCTTAAACCGTCATAATATCCTTGGACTTGACGTCGATCATTGAATCGATCTCCTTGATGAACTTGTCCGTCGTCTTCTGCAGTTCATCCTCGAGATCCTTAACCTCATCCTCAGATATATCTTCGGACTTGGACAGCTTCTTGATCGCATCGTTACCGTCACGTCTGATGTTTCTGACCGCGACCTTGGCCTCTTCGCCTTTCTTCTTGATATCCTTGACGAGATCCTTCCTTCGTTCCTCGGAGAGCTCCGGGAATACAAGCCTTATGACGTTACCGTCATTTGTCGGATTGATGCCGACATCGGAAGCCTGAATGGCCTTCTCGATATCCTTTAATATGCTCTTCTCCCACGGCTGTATCTGGATGACCCTGGGATCGGGTACGGATACGTTTCCGACCTGCTGTATCGGGGTGGGCGTTCCGTAATAATCGACGCGGATCTTATCGAGCACGTGAGGATTGGCACGTCCGGCGCGCACTGCTGCATACTCTGACTCGAGATGGTCTATGGTCTTCTGCATTTTGTCGGAATACTCTTTTACTTTCTCATTCATAATGCTTCGCTCCTTAATCGTTCATTCATACAGTAATACGCGTTCCGTTAAAATCACCCTGCACGGTTCTGACGATGCTGTTCTTCTCGTTCAGCGAGAAGACGTACATGGGCATGTGATTCTCCATTGCAAGTATGGATGCCGTCAGATCCACAACCTGAAGCTTCTTGGCGACGACCTCCTCTATCGGTATAACGTCATACCGCTTTGCATCAGGATTCTTCGCCGGATCGGAGTCATACACTCCGTCAACCGCCTTGGCAAGAAGAATCGCCTCGGCTTCAACCTCGACCGCACGAAGAACCACTCCGGTATCCGTAGAGAAGTACGGATGACCGGTGCCTCCCGCAAAGAATACGACCATACCCTTTTCGAAGTATTTGTTGGCCCGATCCTTTGAGAACAGCTTCGTAAAGCTTCCGATCTCGAAAGGTGTGAGTATGTTTGTCTTCATCCCTTCGGATCTGAATATCTCCGATACGTAAATGCAGTTCATTACCGTTGCGAGCATCCCGATCTGATCGGCCTTGGTACGGTCGATCCTCTCGCTGCTCCTGCCTCTCCAGAAGTTCCCGCCGCCTATCACGATACCTACCTGGGTACCCTGCGATACGAGTTCTTTGACCTGGAGTGCCACTGCTCTTACGGTATCTTCGTCGAATCCGGTCTTCTTATCACCGGCAAGCGCCTCACCGCTAAGCTTCAGCAATACTCTCTTCATATATCAACCTGTATTAACCTTCCGTAAAGAAACTTGAAGGGCTGACCTCTGCGTAGCACTGAGAGCACAGACCTTCGATGGCTGCACCGT
>JAFZRD010000148.1 GCA_017620055.1 Lachnospiraceae bacterium | reverse complement strand
TTTCGAAAAGATAACCAGATCTGCGATGGCAGAATATACAAGAAGGACGCTGGAATGCTTGCATTCCGAGCGTCCTTTTTGCATATTCTGACCATCATTGGATGGTTGAAACGACCGAGATGTAGCGTAGCGTAATCGAGGTTGTTTGAAACCATCGCAGATCGGCGTTGTATCTTGGTTCGCAGTAATCCGAACTATGCCGCTTCATCAATTACAGAGTACTTCTTATAGATGTTTATCCTGTTTTTTACGTTTTCCTGCAAGCTCCTGTAGAAGAACTGGTAATCATATATATGATATGCTCCTTCGGGCAGAAGCTTCAGATGTGCCGGAAAATCAGCCGGATCGATATCCGTGACCTTTATGACTCCACGGGATTCATCGATATAACATCCGCAGAGTTCTTTGATCTCTTTGGTGATGCTTCCGCTGTAATCGGTAAAGCACGCACCCGGATTCAGTGATTTATCCGCAGGGGAAGGATCCGTGTTCCATGTCAGCGGATTGATCGTAAACGCTTTGACATCGGCAGGATATATGAATGTGCCGTCCACATCGGGCGCCTCACAGTCAAAGCTGATGACCGTTCCCAGATCATCCGCCGATTGAGCCGGCCTGATCTGCGGATACTTATCCGTCAGTTTCTCTGTGCACGGCCAGCCTATGGCATATACGGCAACAAGACGGCTGTACAGATCCTCATCACCGAAATACTCCTCGAGTAATCTGTAGCACATATCAGCGCCTTGAGAAAATCCGGCCAGAACTATCGGGCGGCCGTGATTTTCATTTGTAAGGTAGTATTCAAATGCCGCAGAAACATCATCATATGCGTATTGGAGATACGGTTCGCGTTCCTCCGGTGTAAGGGAATAAACCTTCATGGCGGCATGACGGTAATACGGCGCGAACATCCTTGTGCTGTCCTCATATATGGCCCGCTCCATGTTAAGGGCTCCAAGGAAGTTCTCCTTTGTCTTCTCGTCGTCCATCGACATATTATACTCATCGTTCATGTCAACCGTCGGACAGATCAGGAACAGATCCGCATCCTTATCTTCACCGATTGCGTAATACGCCCAGTTATCCTTATCCGAATAATCAACACCTGTTTTGTCTTCACCGTTTTCAACGGGTTTGTTGATAGTGACATTGACATGCACACCGTTGCAACCCAAAAGCAGTGTCGACAGAACAAAGCAGATCAGAATACCTGCGATTCCGTTTCTCATGATCATGTTTCCTCCAAACGGTGATGTTTTAAGATTCAAGCTTTTTGTATACTACTGCCGCAAGCGCTGCTCCGACGAGTGGACCTGCGATGAATACCCCCAGGCATGAAAGCGGATCGAAGTTGCTGTGGATCGCCGCAACTATAGCAGGCGCGATCGATCTGGCGGGATTAACGCTCGTCCCTGTAAGGCCTATGCCGAAGATGTGAACGAATGTGAGCGTCAGACCTATGACAAGACCACCGAATGAACCGTGACCGGCCTTGGACGATGTTACACCGAGTATCGTGATGACAAAGATGAATGTAAGTACGATCTCAACAACAAGTCCTACAAATGCATTTCCTGCAACACCTGCAAGACCGTTTGAGGCAAACCCTCCGGTAAGTTCGGGAACATCACCGGCCATGAACACAAACGACAGGATCCCGCAGCCTGCGCATGCACCGAGAACCTGGGCGATAACATATCCCCAGAAGTCTTTCTTCTCCATACCGCCGGTCATGAGAACGGCAAGGCTTACCGCTGGATTGACGTGACATCCGCTGATGTTTCCGATGCTGTATGCCATCGCCACGATCGACAGACCGAATGCGAGAGCGGTCAGGAGATAACCCGATCCGTTTGACGCATCACATCCAACGAGCATCGCAGTGCCGCATCCCATAAGGACGAGTACCGCCGTACCGATGAATTCCGCAACATATTTCTTCATGTTTTACACCTCCCTCAAAAGAGAACAATAAATACGAATCCATTTTAATCTTCTCGTCTTTTAAAATCAACAGAGGGGTCCTATAATAGTATGCGAAATCGGAGGGAAAACGATATGAATCTGACGGCAGGTATAATCGAGGTAGATCTTCACGGTATGCGTGTGGAGGAAGCGATCAGGAAGATCAAAAGCGAGGTAAATAAGGCATCCGGCAGCGTCTATGCGATCAGGCTGATCCACGGATATCATGGAGGAACAAGGATCAAGGAAGCTATAGAAGACGAGTTCTCATACGGAAGAGTCGGCAAGGTCAAGAGCATCCGCCCCGGAGCAAACCCCGGGATAACCGAGCTGGTCCTCAGATGATGAAGTCCGGGAACATAAGACAGAGATTGTCACAACGTAGATTTTTTGATACAATACTATTTTGGTGACATATGGATCGCCGTGGGGGGAGCCGGAGCATGTATTGGAATCACGTGAACGGCAAAAAAAGAAGAAGATAGTGGTGATAGTGGCTGCGGTGCTTTTGATTGCAGCTGCTGTCATCATTTTTATTTATTTCAGATCCCAGATCAGGGCAACGACGATGCGGATCCTTCGTATGGAAGGAGAGGTGTCGCTTGAAGACGAAGGTAAGAAGAAGACTGCGACGGAGAATCTCCGTCTGAACAGCGGAAATGCGCTTTCGACCGCGATAGAGAGTCTTGTTGCGATAGGACTTGACGATACGAAGATAGTAACGCTCGATGAGAAGAGCCGCGCTGAGTTCAATCAGGCCGGGCGCAAACTCGATCTTGAGCTTACGGACGGAAGTCTGTTTTTCGAAGTTCAGAAACCTCTCGAAGATGACGAGACCATGGAGATAAGGACAAACACCATGGTAGTCGGCATCCGCGGCACATCCGGCTGGGTGTCCGTAGGGGGGGTGCATGAGAGCCTTATAATATGCGACGGACACGTTCATGTGATCGGAAGAAACCCGAAGACCGGAGAGACGAAAGAGATAGAAGTATATGCCGGTCAGAGGATCAGCACATATCTTTATGATGACAGGGATGTCGACAGTATCATGTTCTATGTCGAGGATGTAACAGAACGCGACCTGCCCGAATTCCTGCTGGAACGCTTACGCGAAAATCCCAGGCTCCTCGATAAAGTCTGCAGGGAGACGGGATGGGACAAGCCTTGGATACTCGGTATCGAGAGGATAACACCGACCCCGACACCGGTAGCGGAAGAGACAAACAAAACGGATGACGGCGATCATGACGATGAAGTAACACCCACACCTACGCCGACAACGACTCCAGCGGCAAAGAAGAATGATACGGATAAAGAGCAGGAGGAACTCGAAGAGCTTCTTAAGAAAATGCTCGCCATGATCACTCCTACTCCTACGCCGACTCCGGT
>JAFZRD010000019.1 GCA_017620055.1 Lachnospiraceae bacterium | reverse complement strand
TATCATGCGGACACGTTCAAATACGTTGTTACAGTTGAAGATGCCTTCGCCGATGCCCTGCTCCACTATCCGGGCAACGAGCGGGGTAACGGTCTCCACGATCCTGTGCTTCACCTTTTCGTGCATGAGCACGTTTTCGGGACGGTTGAGTGTATCGCCGATCTCCTGTTCGGAAGGTGCCGGGCGAAAAGAAGCTATGATCCCCACGACCTTTTGGGGTATCGGAATATCCGCTTCAAGGATCCGGCTCGCATTTTCCTCCTGGGAGGAGATCATCATCATGCATACTTCCTCGAGCATCTGTTCCTTGCTCTCGAAATAGTAATAGTAGGTCCCTTTTGCGATCCCCGCTTCTTCGATGATCGTGTCGACACTTGTGTTCTCATAACCTTTTGCGAGAAACATGTCGTAAGCGATCTTCAGCAGTTCCTGTTTTCTCTTTTCTCCTTTTTTCATGGCGCATTCCCCTTTCCCGACCACTGGTCGGTTTTAGTATATGACCGGACCGCATCGTTGTCAAGAACTTTTTCGACTATCAGTCGATTTTTTATGATTTATACTTTTTTCACAATTTTTTCTTCTTTTATATGTTGACATTAAATATGGGCGGTGGTACAGTATGTACAGATGTTAGCACTCTAATGAGTCGAGTGCTAACAAAGGTCTCGAACAGAAAGGACGCAGCTCTTGGCGCTGGATGACAGAAAGAAAAAGATACTTCTGGCCATAATAAAGACCTATCTCGACACGGGAGAACCGGTCGGATCGAGGACGATATCCAAGATAGAAGGTCTGGATCTAAGCTCGGCGACGATTCGTAACGAGATGGCCGATCTGGTTGATATGGGTTATATACTGCAGCCCCATACATCCGCAGGCCGTATCCCTTCAGATAAGGGTTACAGATTTTACGTTGACCAGCTGATGGCGGAGAAAGAACAGGAGATCTCCGAACGCGAACGCGAAACGGATGAGATGAGAGACATTCTCGTCGAGAAGGCCGACAAGATGGAACGTCTTCTCAAGCAGGTTGCGAGAAGCCTGTCGGTGAACACGAACTATGCCGCGATGATCTCGGCTCCGAGATATAACATCAACCGTCTCAAGTTCATTCAGCTTTCGAGGATGGAAGCCAACCGGATCGTGGCGGTCATCGTGGTCGAAGGAAACATGATCAAGAATCAGATCATTGAGACCCCGGAACCGATCGATGACGAAACACTCCTTAAGCTTAACATGCTGCTCAACACGACTCTTAACGGAATGGCGATCGAGGACATCAATCTTTCGATCATCAGCAAGATGAAGCAGCAGGCCGGCGAACAGGCAGGCATAATATCCGAAGTCATTGACGCGGTAGCCGAGTCGATCAAGGCCGATGAGGATCTGGAGATATACACGAGCGGTGCGAACAATATCTTCAAGTATCCCGAGCTTGCGGACAACGAGCGCGCGAGCGAGATCATAACAGCATTTGAAGAGAAGAAACAGCTGACGGATATCGTTTACGAGACCCTGTCCCATTCGGACGAAAAGGGGATCCAGGTATATATCGGAGAGGAATCTCCGGTCGCGAACATGAAAGACTGCAGTGTCGTGACGGCTACTTACGAGCTTGACGAAGGCATTCACGGAACGATAGGTATCATAGGACCGAAGAGAATGGACTATGACAAGGTGCTGTCCACGATGAAGAAACTTTCGAATGAGCTTGACAGTATATTTAAGAAGACTTGAAGGAGAAGAAATTGAGTAACGAAGAAGGAATCAAGATCGATATCGAATCCCCCGAACAGTTCGAGGAGGATGTAGAGAGGATCCTGGAAGAAGCCGAAGAGAAGGCTGATAAGAAGGAAGAGAACAAAGAAGGATCTGCCGAAGAAGCAGCTGCGGAAGAAATATCTAAGCAGCAGCCGGATGAGACAGAGCAGGCAGAAGAGAAATCAGAGGAGCCGGACGGGAAGAAGCATCACGGTAAGAAGGATAAGAAGAATAAAAAAGATCCCCGTGATGAGAAGATAGCCGAACTTGAAGACAGAGTCAAACGGCAGATGGCCGAGTTCGAGAACTTCAGGAAACGTACCGACAAGGAAAAATCACAGATGTTCGAAATGGGTGCCAAGAGTGTGGTTGAGAAGATCCTGCCGGTCATCGATAACTTCGAAAGAGGACTTGAGAATGTACCCGAAGGCAGTGACGACGCGTTTGTCAGCGGCATGCAGATGATATACAAGCAGATGACCGACGAGCTCGACAAGATAGGCGTCAAGCCTATAGAAGCGGTCGGACAGCCTTTCGATCCGAACATACACAATGCGGTGATGCAGGTCGAGAGCGAAGAGTACGAGAGCGGCACCGTTGCACAGGAACTGCAGAAAGGCTATATGTATCACGAGACACTCGTAAGGCCTTCGATGGTATCGGTGGTACAGTAGTTCATATAAATAAAGATCACAACAATTTTTGAATACAGGAGGAAAATATCATGGGAAAAATCATAGGAATCGATTTAGGAACAACGAACAGCTGCGTAGCTGTAATGGAAGGTGGTAAGCCCACCGTTATCACAAACACGGAAGGTGCGAGAACAACACCTTCGATCGTGGCATTCACGAAGACGGGTGAGAGACTTGTCGGTGAAGCCGCAAAGCGTCAGGCGGTAACGAACGCCGAGAACACCGTTTCTTCGATCAAGAGAGAAATGGGAAGCGACTACAAGGTTAACATTGAGGACAAGAAGTACAGCCCTCAGGAGATATCCGCAATGATCCTTCAGAAGCTTAAAGCGGATGCTGAAGGATATCTCGGAGAGAAGGTTACGGAAGCCGTTATCACGGTACCCGCATACTTCAATGACTCACAGCGTCAGGCAACAAAAGATGCCGGCAAGATCGCGGGACTGGACGTAAAGCGTATCATCAATGAGCCTACGGCTGCTGCTCTTGCATACGGTCTTGATAACGAGAAAGAGCAGAAGATCATGGTATACGACCTCGGCGGCGGTACATTCGATGTATCGATCATCGAGATCGGTGACGGTGTCATCGAAGTTCTTGCAACGAGCGGTAACAACCGTCTCGGCGGAGATGATTTTGACAATAAGATCACACAGTGGATGCTCGACGAGTTCAAGAAGGCTGAAGGCGTAGATCTGTCAAACGACAAGATGGCAATGCAGAGACTCAAGGAAGCTGCCGAGAAAGCCAAGAAGGAACTGTCAAGTGCGACAACAACGAACATCAACCTTCCGTTCATCACGGCAACGAACGAAGGTCCCAAGCACTTCGACATGAACCTTACGAGAGCAAAGTTTGACGAGCTCACACATGACCTTGTTGAGATGACGGCAGAGCCTGTTCGTACAGCACTTAAGGATGCGGGCATCACGGCATCGGATCTCGGACAGGTACTCCTTGTCGGCGGATCGACAAGAATACCTGCGGTTCAGGATAAGGTTAAACAGCTCACGGGCAAAGAGCCGAGCAAATCTCTTAACCCCGACGAATGCGTCGCACTCGGTGCTTCGATCCAGGGCGGTAAGCTTGCAGGCGATGCCGGTGCAGGTGAGATCCTTCTTCTTGATGTTACACCGCTTACACTTTCGATCGAGACGATGGGCGGAGTCGCTACTCACCTCATCGAGAGAAACACAACGATACCTACGAAGAAGAGTCAGATCTTCTCAACGGCTGCGGATAACCAGACCGCGGTTGATATAAACGTAGTACAGGGTGAGAGACAGTTCGCAAGAGACAACAAGTCTCTCGGACAGTTCAGACTTGACGGAATACCTCCGGCAAGACGCGGAATTCCTCAGATCGAGGTTACTTTCGATATCGATGCGAACGGTATCGTTAACGTTTCCGCCAAGGATCTCGGAACGGGCAAGGAGCAGCACATCACGATCACATCAGGTACATCGATGAGCGATGACGAGATCGAGAAGGCTGTCAAGGAAGCTGCCCAGTACGAGGCTGAGGACAAGAAGCGTAAGGAAGCAGTTGATGCCAAGAACGATGCTGATTCGTTCGTCTTCCAGACAGAGAAGGCAATGGAGGAAGTGGGCGACAAGCTCGATGCATCCGACAAGGCAAATGTTGAGGCAGAACTCAATACTCTGAAGGAACTTGCCGAGAAGGCGGATCCCGAGAACATGACGGAAGACCAGGTTGCAGAGCTCAAGGCTCAGCAGGAAAAGGCAATGTCAGCCGCACAGAAGCTCTTCGAGAAGATGTATGAGCAGAGCCAGGCTGCACAGGGTGCAGGTGCCGGCCCGGATATGAGCCAGTTCACCGGAGCAGGTCCCGACATGGGCGCACAGAGTTCTGACGGTCCTGCGGCGGATGATGTTGTAGACGGAGATTTTAAGGAAGTATAATAAACTATCATGGCAGAGAGCAAAAGGGATTATTATGAGGTCCTCGGTGTCGAGAAGACTGCCGATGACAGCGCTATCAAAAGTGCATACAGAAAACTTGCCAAGAAATATCATCCAGATATGAATCCCGGCGATAAGACAGCGGAGGCCAAATTCAAAGAGGCCTCCGAGGCTTATGCCGTACTTTCCGATCCGGACAAGAGACGTCAGTACGATCAGTTCGGACATGCGGCATTCGAGCAGGGCGGACCCGGCGGATTCGGCGGGTTCGATTTCGGTTCAATGGATTTCGGCGACATTTTCGGCGATATATTCGGCGATCTGTTCGGCGGCGGAAGATCCCGCGGAGGCGGGCGCAGTTATAACGGCCCGATGAAGGGTGCCAATCTTCGGGCGAGCGTTAGGATCACGTTTGAGGAAGCGGTATTCGGATGCGAGAAGGAGATAGAACCTCTCCAGAA
The DNA here is from genome assembly GCA_017620055.1 of Lachnospiraceae bacterium. The sequence continues at coordinate 4,603 of JAFZRD010000019.1, read as the reverse complement.
GGATGAGTGCAAGACCTGTCACGGCACGGGAGCCAAGCCCGGATCGAGTCCGGTAACGTGTACGAAGTGCGGAGGAAAAGGTCAGGTCGTCTTCACGTCACAGTCACTGTTCGGAACGGTCAGAAACGTACAGACGTGTCCCGACTGTTCGGGTACCGGTAAGATGATCAAAGATAAATGTCCGGACTGTAAAGGTCTTGGATATATATCTTCGCGCAAGAAGCTCGCGGTATCGATCCCTGCCGGAATAGATAACGGACAGAGCGTCAGACTTCGTGACAAGGGTGAGCCTGGTACGAACGGAGGACCGAGAGGCGATCTTCTTGTTGAAGTCATCATAGCTCCGCATCCCATATTCCAGAGACAGGATATGGACATCTTCTCGACTGCACCCGTATCGTTTGCGGTGGCAGCCCTCGGAGGAGATATACTCATAGATACCGTGGACGGCAAGGTATCATATACGGTCAAGCCCGGAACACAGACTGATACGAAGATCAGACTTAAGGGTAAGGGAGTACCTTCTTTACGTTCTGCTAGCGTTCGGGGTGATCATTATGTTACACTTGTTGTGCAGACTCCGACGAAACTGTCGAACGATGCCAAGAAGCTCCTGAAGGAATTCGATGCCGCAACGGACGATTCGCTTTCCGCGGTCGAGCGTTACAAGGCGTCAAAGGCAGGCGAGGATTCCGGGTCTGAAAAGAAGAAACGCGGATTCAAAAAGGTTTAGAATATGATCAAAAACAAATATGCAAAGATCGTTGCACTCTGCCTTGCAAGTGCGATGATGCTGACTTCGTGCGGAGGGTGCTCCTCCTCGGATCCCGAGCCGCAGGCCGTACAGCAGCCGGATAAGCCCGCACAGCAGCCGGCAGCAAATACCGGTGACGGATCACAGTCGGGAGAAGAAGCGCAGGAGAACGATCCGAATGCTCTTCCCGAAGGACAGATGAGAAGTTTCCTGTCGGGACTTCCTGTTGACGAGAAGATCGGTAACAGAAGACCCGTTGCGATAATGCTCAACAACCTCAAACCGGCGCAGCCGATGAGCGGCGTCAGTTATGCGGATGTCGTATACGAATACGTTGTTGAAGGCGGCATAACGAGACTGATGGGCGTGTTCGAGAATTACGACAATCTCGACAAGATCGGTTCGGTCAGAAGTTGCCGTGAGTATTTCGTTTATACGGCGCTCGAGTTTGATGCGATATACTGCCATTTCGGGCAGGCATCATATGCGGTCGAACTTCTCGACAAAGACTATGTCGACAACATCAACGGTCTCGGACCTGCGGGAGACGTCACATATTACAGGACGACGGACCGCCAGGCACCCCATAACGTATATACGAGCAAGAAGGGTATCGATGCCGGGATAGACATGCTCGGCTACCGTCGTGATCACTACGAAGGTTACAAGGGCAAGTTCAAGTTCTGCGATCTCGACAAGGAGGTCACGAACGAGAACGGATACAGTGCAAAGCATATAGAGCCCAAGTATAAGATCAACAAGCCCTGGTTTGATTATAACGAGAAGACCGGCAAATACGACAGGTTCCAGTATGACGGACCTCAGATAGACGATCTGACCGGCGAGCAGTTATCGTATGATAACGTGATCATCCAGTACAATTTCTGGGTACAGCTCGATGACAAGGACTATCTTGCATTTGACTGTCACTCCGGCGGAACGATCCAGTACTGTACAAAGGGCAAATGCGTACCGGGCACGTGGAAACGTGAGGTCAACGAAGACAATTACGATATGTCCGCGATCAGGTATTACGACATGGACGGCAACGAGCTCGAGATCAACAACGGTAAGACGTTCGTGTGCGTTGTCCAGAATGACGAAATCGAAGATGTGGTAGTTGAATAGAGATCATCACAGGGCCTTGACCGGAGGCCCTGTTTTTTAGTATACGAAACAGCCCGGAGGGAACATGAGATACGACAGATACACGATAGAGACAACAACGGTCGCCGAAGACATAATAGTAAGCATGCTTGACGACCTCGGTGTCGAGGGAGCACAGATCGAGGACAGGGTGCCTCTTACCGAAGATGAACTGGCGGGAATGTTCGTTGACATCATGCCGCCGCAGGGTGAGGATGACGGCAGGGCATTCGTGTCGTTCTATCTTGATGCCGCACAGGACAACGGGAAGCTTCTTGCGGATATAAAGGCGGAGCTTGACGATATGAAGAGTTACCTTAATGTCGGGAGCTGCCTTATCACGCACAGTACGACCGAGGATGAGGATTTTCTCAATAACTGGAAGAAGTATTTTCATCAGTTCTACATCGATGACATATTGTTCATTCCTTCCTGGGAGCAGGTCGAGGATCCGGATCATACCGGGATGATCATCCATATCGATCCCGGAACGGCGTTCGGTACCGGAATGCACGAGACGACGAGACTGTGTATCAGGGCTCTTCGCAAATATGTCACACCCGGCTGCAGAATGCTCGATGTCGGTACCGGAAGCGGAGTTCTTTCGGTTCTTGCGTACAAGTTCGGGGCCGGCGAGATAACGGGCACCGATCTTGATACGTGTGCAGAGCCGGCGGTAGCCGATAACATGGCTTCAAACGGGCTTTCCGATAAAGGCTTCAGGCTGATCATCGGAAATCTCATTGATGATAAAAAGGTGCAGGATGAAGTCGGGGACGGTTACGATATCGTTGCCGCGAACATCCTTGCGGAAGTGCTGATCCCGCTCCTTCCCGCAGGTATCGGATGCCTTAAGCCGGGCGGCATATACATCATGTCGGGGATCATAGAGGATAAGGAAGAGGCGGTCGTTGACGCGTGCAGGAAGCACGGGCTGGAGATCCTCGAAGTCAGTCATGACGGAGAGTGGGTAGGTGTCGTGGCTGCAAAAAAGGCGTGAAGGTATGTACAGGTTTTTTGCAGACGCAGGTCAGATAGATACGGTAAACAGGAGCGTTATCATCACCGGTGAGGACAGGAACCACATCAAAAACGTCCTTCGCATGAAAGAGGGCGAGGAGGTTTCGGTAATGGTACCCGGGGACGACAACGAGTACCGCTGCGCGATAGGAAGATATACCGATGAAGCGGTGGAACTGAAACTGCTGTTTATCAAGGAGAGCAACGTCGAACTGCCGTGTGAGGTCGTTCTGTACCAGGCGCTTCCCAAGGCCGACAAGATGGAACTGATCATCACGAAAGCGGTCGAGCTTGGAGCCTCTCGCATAGTTCCGGTTGCCGCAAAGCGCTCGGTTGTAAGGCTCACGGATGACAAAGCGGCAAAGAAGGTCGCCAGATGGAATGCCGTTTCAGAGGCTGCGGCCAAGCAGTCAAAGCGTGCCTTCATTCCCGAAGTGTCAAACGTCATGACGATGTCGGAAGCTCTTGCCGACTGCCGCACCTTCGGTGCGAAAATCATACCTTACGAGTTGTCGGATCCCGATTCAATGAATGAAACGAGAAAGGTTATAAGCGGTGTCGGAGCGGGTACAAAAGTTGCCGTATTCATAGGACCCGAGGGCGGGTTTGAGGATGAGGAGATAGCCCTTGCGAAGGAAGCCGGTTTCGTTCCGATAACACTCGGCCACAGGATACTTCGCACGGAGACCGCGGGACTTGTTGTGCTGTCATGGATTGTATATAATGTTGAATCATGATATATCTCGATAACAGCGCGACTACGCGTCCTTTTGATGAAGTAACCGAATATGTTTCGCATGTCATGAAAGATGTTTTCGGCAATCCGTCGAGCATGCACATGGCAGGTGTCGATGCGGAAAACGAGATAAGAAAAGCATCGGAAACGATCGCCGGAATACTTAAGGCGGATCCGAAGGAGATCATATTCACATCGGGAGGCACCGAGTCGGATAATCTTGCTCTTATCGGAAGCGCGCAGGCGCACAAAAGAGCCGGCATGCACCTTGTCACGACAAAGGTCGAGCATCCCGCAGTTCTTGAGACGATGAAACATCTGGAGGATATGGGATACTCCGTAACGTATCTTGATGTCAGGAGCGACGGGACCGTTGATCCTTCCGCTCTTAAAGATGCTTTGACGGATGAGACGATCCTCGTATCCGTGATGCATGTCAACAACGAGATCGGAGCCGTTAACGATATCGCGGAGCTGTCACGCATCGTCAAGGAGCACGATCCTAAAACGATATTTCATACCGACGCCGTACAGTCATTCGGAAAGATCAGACTCGATCCGAAGAAGGCAGGGGTGGACCTAATGTCAGTGAGCGGACATAAGATCCACGGACCGAAGGGTGTCGGCTTTTTGTATGTAAACGGGAAGGCAAGGATACTGCCGACGATATTCGGCGGAGGACAGCAGAAGGGAATGCGTTCGGGTACGCAGAACGTTCCCGGGATAGCGGGACTCGGACTTGCCGCAAAGATTGTTTACGATGATATAGAGAGTACGACAGAGAAGCTGTACGATCTGAAGAAGTACTTTATCGAAGAGCTCCGTAAGTTTGACGGAGTGTCGGTAAACGGTATTCCCGATGAGAATTCGCAGACACTCGATGAGGCGGTACGCCTTAGTGCACCGCATATCATAAGCGCTTCATTCGAAGGTATCCGTGCAGAGGT
>JAFZRD010000147.1 GCA_017620055.1 Lachnospiraceae bacterium | reverse complement strand
TATGACGGAAAGGTGTTCGTCGTTGACAACCAGAGGATAAGCGTGACACAGTACCAGTCGGTACTTGACGCAAAGGAGATGGCCGAAAAGGGTTATACCGGATCCGCGATCAAGGAGCGTCTTGAAGCTGACAGGTTCGATTCGTCCATTTATATCATGGTCGATACGCTCAAATACCTGAAGGCGGGAGGAAGGCTTACTCCGGCGGTCGCGGCACTGGGGACTCTTCTTCGTATCAAACCGGTCCTTCAGATACAGGGTGAGAAACTTGATACGTTCGGTGTCGCAAGGACGCAGTCACATGCCAAAACGATGATGATCACCCAGATCGCCAAAGACATCACGGAGAGATTCGGGGGAGGCGATGACGGAAGCGGTGTGAAACTGTATGTCGCATATTCGCACAACAGGGAAGCAGCCGATGCTTTTGTCCGCGAGATAAGGGAACGTTTTCCCGCGACAAGTCCCGAAGCGTATGCGCTGTCGCTCAGCGTCAGCTGCCATATAGGACCGGGTTCGCTTGCGGTCGCATGTTCCAAGATCGAAGAGTATTAAGACAGGATGGATATCATGAAGAAAAAGATAGTTTGTTTCGGAGACTCAAATACATACGGATACGATCCGACTACGGGCGGAAGATTTGATGAGAACACACGCTGGCCGGCGATCCTGCAAAAGCTTCTCGGCGACGGCTACGAGATATTCGAGGAAGGCCAGAACGGCAGAACGATCGCCAACGACGATCCGTGGGAGGGAGGTACGAAGTGCGGTATGGATTACGTGCTTCCGATGCTCGAGACAAAGCGCCCGGATCTTCTTATCATAATGCTCGGAAGCAACGACCTTAAGAAGAAGTTCAATCTTCCGGCCGCCGATATCGCGGGAAGCCTTATGACGATGCTTATGAACATACAGGGTTACTGTAACCGCTTTATAAAATGCTCCGGCATGAAGATACTCGTCGTATCGCCGCCGGCGCTTTCGGAGCCTTTTGAGGAATCATATTTTGCGACTTTCTTCGATGAGAAGGACGTTGTCGCAAGATCGAAGGAGCTGGCAAAATGGTATGAGATGGTGGCGGACCAGTTCGGCTGCGAATTCCTCAACGCAACGGCAAGTGTCAGTGCGGGCTCTGTCGATCACCTGCATCTCGATCCCGAAGGACATAAGAAGATGGCAGACCTCGTGAGGGACGCCGTGACCGCGATATATGAAAAGTGAGACCGGAGGAAAGATAATGTGGCTTGCTATCTTCGGTGTATCGATCCTTGTCGCCGTACTTTCCGCGATATATCTGTCGCGTAAGATCGGCACGATCGGTTATTTTACAAATATGGAAAATCACACGCTCGCACGCATCCTTTGCCTGCTGAGCGTTATTGTTATAGTAGTACTTCTGATCCTTGTGTTTGACACAACTAACATGATCGTGATAGTGATGCACCTGGCGGCGTTTCTTCTTATCGGTGACCTTGCGGGGTACATCATCAGGAAAGCGGGTAATGCCGACGTAAGGCAGCAGGCGGTGGACCTTGTCGCTGTCGCATTGTGCGTGATATATCTGATCATCGGATGGGTGCTCATGCATGGTATGTGGGAGACCGATTACGGCCTTGCAACCGATAAGGATTGCGGGAGCATACGCATAGCTCACATCGCCGATTCGCACGTGGGCACGGGATTTTCCGGTAAGGGGTTCGGTGAAAGGCTTGCGAAGATACAGGCTACGGATCCGGACATACTTGTGATCACGGGTGATTTTGTAGATGATTCGACTCAGAAGCAGGATATGCTCGATGCGTGCGAGGCACTCTCGAAGTTTAAGACAAAGTACGGGATATATTACTGCCTCGGCAATCATGATTTCGGTTATTACGGCAGTTCGCACAGGGGATACACAGGGGAGGAACTCCTTCAGACTCTTCGTGACTCGGGCGTTATCGTGCTTCAGGACGAGAGCGTTCTTGTCGATGACAGATTCTATGTTATAGGAAGACGCGACGCGGGATACGGCGCCGCCGACAGGATCCCGATGGCGGATCTTATCGCTGATCTTGACAGGAGTAAATACATGATCGTTCTCGATCACCAGCCGATCGATTACGATGCCGAGGAGGCTTCCGGAGTCGATCTTGTCCTGTCCGGCCACACACACGGCGGCCAGTTGTGGCCTCTCGAATACATACAGCCGCTTATTTCTCAGAACGACAACGTCCGCGGATATGAGAAGCACGGCAGCACGGACTTCATCGTGACCGACGGTATATCCGACTGGGCGATATATTTCAGGACGGGCTGCAGGTCCGAATATAACCTGATATGTGTCAATGGGGACGGTTCTTTTTGACACACTCGACACAGTGAGAAAAGGGGACGGTTCCGAATTCTCATTTTTGTTTGACAAAATGAGAATTCGGAACCGTCCCCTTTTCTCACATTATTTCGTTTCTCAGCCGATCTGCGGAAGAGTAGCAAGGCTCTTCGCAAGATCTTCATCGGTCGGGATGAAGTCTGTCATCTCGCCGTCGTTGTACTTCTGGTAAGCAACAAGGTCGAAGTAACCTGTTCCCGTAAGACCGAATACGATAGTCTTTGCTTCGCCGGTCTCTTTGCACTTGAGCGCCTCGTCGATCGCAACTCTGATAGCGTGGCTCGACTCGGGTGCGGGAAGGATGCCTTCTGTTCTTGCAAACTTCGTAGCTGCTTCGAATACGCTCGTCTGTTCAACCGCTACGGCTTCCATGAGTCCGTCATCGTAGAGCTGTGACAGAACGGGGCTCATGCCGTGATAGCGAAGTCCGCCGGCATGGTTTGCGGAAGGGATGAAGTTGCTTCCGAGTGTGTACATCTTCGCGAGCGGACATACCATACCCGTGTCGCAAAAATCATATGCGTACTTTCCTCTCGTGAAGCTCGGGCAGCTTGCGGGCTCGACTGCGATGATCCTGTAGTCTTTCTCGCCGCGGAGCTTCTCACCCATGAACGGTGCGATAAGTCCGCCGAGGTTCGATCCGCCGCCTGCGCATCCGATGATCATGTCGGGAACGATGCCGTACTTGTCGAGTGCTGCCTTTGTCTCAAGACCGATGACACTCTGATGGAGAAGTACCTGGTTGAGAACGCTTCCGAGAACGTATCTGTAACCTTCGTTCGTTGTAGCGACTTCAACCGCTTCGGAGATCGCACATCCGAGACTTCCTGTTGTTCCGGGATGCTCTGCATTGATCTTCTTACCGATCTGTGTCTCCATCGAAGGAGAAGGTGTAACGCTTGCTCCGTATGTTCTCATGACTTCACGTCTGAACGGCTTCTGTTCGTATGAAACCTTTACCATGAAAACCTTAAGGTCGAGTCCGAGGTATGCGCATGCCATTGAAAGCGCCGTACCCCACTGACCTGCACCGGTCTCTGTAGTTATGCCGCGAAGACCCTGTTTCTTTGCGTAATATGCCTGCGCGATCGCGGAATTGAGCTTGTGGCTTCCGCTCGTGTTGTTACCTTCGAATTTGTAGTAGATCTTTGCCGGCGTGCCGAGTGCCTCTTCAAGGCAGTAAGCACGAACGAGCGGTGAAGGACGGTACATCTTGTAGAAGTCCTGTATCTCCTGCGGGATATCGAAGTAAGGTGTGTCGTTGTCGAGTTCCTGCTTGATCAGCTCGTCGCAGAATACGGGACGCAGATCTTCGAATCCCATCGGCTGGCCTGTTCCGGGGTTAACAAGCGGCGCGGGCTTGTTCTTCATGTCGGAACGTACGTTGTACCATTTGGTCGGGATCTCGTTCTCGTTAAGATAGATCTTGTAGGGGATTTTCTTTTCTTCGCTCATGTTGTTGCTCCTTTCTTAATCTCAGCATTTGTCACGATTGAGGACGGTGAGGTCCACGAGGTCCATCAGACTTAGGACTGCGAGGACGGCGACAATTTCTCATGAGTCAACCTGCGCGGCTTCTCGATTCCTTCCAGGGAGTCCAAAGAGTATATGCGTCGCAGGTGACGAACTGAGAAATTCGTACGTCCGTCCGAGCTGGCCGACCTTACCATTCCTCGCTTTATCTGGGCGTTGAGATGAGAAATAAAAAAATCCCGTCCCAACGATTTGCTGGGACAGGATGTTATAATCTCCTGCGGTGCCACCCGGCTTGGTACTTGCGTACCCACTCATGCGTACCATCATACGCGGATCTTTGATAACGGAGGATCTTCTCCGGCTCACATACTGTAAGTTCTGCTCGCCCTCAGGAGTCCATTCGCTTCCGGTCTTATTGCCGCCATCTCACCGCCGGCGGCTCTCTCAGAATAAGATTGTCGGAAGTTACTCACTCTCCTTCAACGGTTTAATTGATTATTACACTAAAGCGTTTTGGATGTCAACAACTTTTTTTGTGATCTGAAAAATCACATCCTCAGCATCAGCTTCTCGCCGTTGTCTTTGAGGAAATCCCGAAGGTATCTGTAATCGGGACAGTACTTTGCGACTTCGCGCCAGAAAGCGGGAGAGTGGTTCATCTCCTTCAAATGGCACAGTTCGTGGATGATCACGTACTCCATGACGGGCTCAGGAAGCAGCATCAGAAGGCAGTTAAAGCTGAGGTTCCCTTTTGCGGTGCAGCTCCCCCAAAGCGTTTTCTGCCTGCGGATCGTGACCCTGTTATACGGGATGCCCATCTTTGCGGCAAGCTTTCCGACAAGAGGAGGGATCGTCTCTTTCGCGCTTTTAGTCAGCGTTTCGATCTCGCGGTCGGAGTATTTGTCAGCGACCGGAACGTCATCGAGGCGCTTTTTCATCTTTGCGAGATTCTTCTCTATCCAGTCGCGTCTCTCGTCAAGAAAGCGGTCTATCTCGGCCTTTGATGCGCGGTTCGGAACTCTTACGGTTACGCGGCAGTCTGTCGATATCTCGACCTGAAGGGTTCTTCTGCGCGATCTGATCAGAGTGTAATCAAAGCCTTCACTCATCATTCGTTCCCTTCATCCGGGATCTGCGCGAGCATGTATGATACAACGCCGTCAAGGCTGCACTCCTTCCAGGCGTTATCGCGGAACGTTTCCGAAAGAGGATAGATGATCTGCATGTCGAGCGTCTCCCCGGGCACTCGTCCGCTTCTGAGAGGCTCATAGAAATTACGGAGAAAATCATCCGCCGATGCATTCTCAAACTCCGCGGGTTTCATATAGCGCAGCTGTCTCTTCGTGTTCTCGATAAGGACTTTTGCTCCGAGCCCTTTAAGCTTTTCGTATTCTTTCGAAGGAATGTCCGTAAATATCGCGGGCGGCTCGCATGAGACGATACGCTCGTCATTGCGGTCGACCATTATCCCGAGTCTCTCAAATGAGAACGAATCCTCATTGAACTTAAGCTTTAATATGATGCCGTACTGTGTCCCGAACTGGCTTCGCTGGTAGTCGGTATCGAATATGAAATTGCCGAGGGAATAGAAGATCGCTTTGTCTCCGACAAGTTCATAATTGTTGACGACATGCGGATGATGCGCGACGACGATGTCGGCACCCATATCAAGATATGTCATGTAGCGGTCTCTCGTGTAAGGGGAAGGGACCGCGGTGAATTCTTCGCCTGCGTGGGCAACGACGATGCACCACCTGCATGATTTCTTTATCTCGGAGATGCGTTTTCGGATAAGATCGAGATCACTCCAGGAAAAGCATCCGGGCGTTTCATCGTCCGCCTTCCTGCATGCGCGCTGGTAGCCGACGCCTATCATGCCTATTCCGCCGGCTTCGTTTATGATAACCGGGCGTGAAGCTTCATCGATGTTCATACCGGCTCCGAGAGCCATTGCACCCGACTCTTTCGCAATTGAGAGAGTGCTCTTAATGCCCGGTGCACC
>JAFZRD010000146.1 GCA_017620055.1 Lachnospiraceae bacterium | reverse complement strand
GAGCAGGGGCTCAAGATAGCTCCTCGGATTCTCATATTCGAAATATGTCATGTAATGGGTGATATCACTCTCATTCGAACGTCCCTTTCCGGTCTCGCCGAGCTTGTACCACAGTTTTCTTGCGGAAAGGTATGTGAACCTAACGTCATTCTCCTTCGTGGATGCGGTATAGTTGAGCGATATCGGATAACGGTCACTGTATACCTCGTAATCCTTGAACAGTTCCCTCTCGGTCAGATCTTCGGGAAGAAGCGCGGTAAATAAAACGTTTCCGGCGTCATCCTTCTCCTCGACGTAATCGTAATATTTTCCTTTGTCATCTTTAACGGCTCTGTTCGAGCTGTTTACCGCGGCACTTTCTTCCTCCGCAGGCTCTGCTTCGGCGCTCTCCTCTTCGGCCGCTACCGCAGCCTCCGTTTCTGCCGGAACCTCATCCTTCGTCTCTGTTGTTTCCTTTGCCGGAGCAGGTCTTTTCATGTTGCTGCCAAGAGCAAGGAAAGCTATGACGAGCGCAACGAGCACCACAACAAGACCGATTATCATGGCCACTATCTTGCCCGATGCCTTCTTGCGCTGATTCTCTTCCTCGATCGTCTCCATGACCTCGATCGGGTACATGGATACGTTTTCGGCGATCGTCACATCCGTTCCGCATCTGATGCAGTGTTCATGTGTGTCCTCAAGGAGCGTTCCGCAGTTTTTACAGTATTTCATACATTACCGTCCCTTTTGTTAAGACCAGACCTTCAGTTCCTGAAATCGGAATGATAGAATTCCCTAATATTATCCGATGAAAAACCGTCTTTTTCAAGTTGTTCCTTCTGGAACTTCTTGTTCTTGTTCATCATGGATACGAGCACGCATTCCCCTTTTGCACGAAGCTGCGCCGCCTCTTCCATGACCTTTGCGACGAACTCCGGATCGGCACCTTTCTCGATCAGGAAAGCCTGCTTTCTTCCGGATCCCGGCACCTCGAAATCCTTATCGAGAAGTATCGTTATTATCCTCTCGAAACCTATCGAGAATCCGCACGCGCATACTTTGTTACCGGTAAACCTTCCGATCATCTCGTCGTAACGTCCGCCTCCCGCAACGCTTGAGCCGAACTCGTTCATCGTTATCTCGAAAATGGTTCCCGTATAATAAGACATCCCGCGGACCAAAGTAGGGTCAAATATTATGTTAAAATCCGCATTTTTTACTCTCTCGACACTTTTGATTATTCCGATAAGGCCGGGGGCACAGTCTCCGGGAAGGTGCTCACCGAGCTCTTTGGCAAGCTTTTCTATATACTCCGTACCGGATCCGTTGCCGTCAAAGAGTGCCATATACTTGTCAACGCTCGCGCTGTCAAATCCGTTTGCGATAAGGTCTTCCTTTACTCCGTCGGCACCGATCTTGTCCATCTTGTCGAGGATGATGAAAACGGTATCGAGATCCTTCTCGTCAAATCCGCTGTATGTCGCCATCGCGCGCAGGATCCTTCTGTCATTGATCCTTACGGTAAAATCACGAAAATCAAGTTTCCCGAGAAGCGTCGTCGTTGCCGTGATCAGCTCGATCTCCGCAAGAGTACCGGCTTCCCCGAGTATATCTATATCACACTGGACGAACTGTCTGAAACGGCCTTTCTGAGGTCTGTCGGCGCGCCATACGGGCCCTATCTGAAGGGCCTTGAACGGCATCGGAAGCGATGAGGCATTGTTGGCATAATACCTTGACAGCGGAACGGTAAGATCGTACCGAAGTCCCGAATCCACAAGGTCTTCTTCCTTTACATCCGCTCCGAGAACAAGCTTCTCTCCCCTTTTTAGTATCTTGAAGATGAGCTTCTCATTCTCGCCGCCCTGCTTACTCGACAGATTCTCGATATGCTCCACGGCAGGTGTTTCTATCGGCGTGAACCCGAACGTCTTGTATGTTTCCTTTACGAGCCCCGTGACGTAATCCCTGATCTGCATCTCCCTGGGCATCACGTCTTTCATGCCGGTTGTAGGTTTCTTGATAAGTGCCATTTTCTTTCCCCTTTGTGTTTTGATTTATGAGAACAGAGTCCTCTTTCTTTCTGTCATCTCGTCGATCCTGTCGATGTAAAGCGCCACGTCCTTGACGTTGTCGCACCGCTCTATCCGGCCTTCCGGGAAGATCCTTTTTGATATCGTTCCAGCTCCGACCGCCGCTATGTCGGACACTTCCTCCATGATGACGATATTGTATATTCCGAAATTTTCGGGTGCGGCATATCCTATATTCTCAAAGTTTCCCGCCATGTTCTTCTGACGGTACAGATAATACGGAACGAGCCCAAGGGAAGCCGCACATTCGTGCGCTATCTCCATCATGCGCTTTGTGTTACGGCTCTTTATGTCCTTATGTTCTTCAAGGAACGTATGCATTCCGGCCGCACGCTTTATAGCCATGGAATGGACGGTTATGCTCGCCGGAGCGAGCTCTTTGATCCTGGCAAATGTGTTTGCCACATCTGTCTCGTCCTCACCCGGAAGACCGAGGATAAGGTCCGTGTTTATATTCGAAAATCCCGCCGCACGTGCCGTCTCAAACGCCCGGTAAACATCCTCGACCGAGTGTCTCCGTCCTATGATCCCAAGCGTTTTGTCGTTCATGGTCTGCGGATTGACCGAAATGCGCGTCACACCGCTTTCATAAAGAGCCTGCATCTTACCGGACGTTATGCTGTCGGGGCGGCCGGCTTCAACCGTGAATTCCTTGAGCTTTGTCAGATCGAACAGGTCGCGCACATATGCCGCAAGATCCGCAAGCTGCTCCGCGGTCAGTGTCGTCGGGGTCCCTCCGCCGATATAAATGCTGTCGCATTTCCTGCCGCTGTAATACTTCGAGAAGAAACCGAGTTCTTTTTTGACGGCGTTCAGATATTCATCCGTACGCTCTCTCCACGAGACTATCGGATATGACGTGAAAGAGCAGTACAGACACGTTGTCGGGCAGAACGGTATGCCTATGTAAAGGCTGAACCCGTTGTCCTCAAGTGTATCGATGACTTCTCTCTCCCTGTGTGCGATAGCCGTCGCCAGAGATATCTTCTCTTCGGAGCACAGGTACACGGACTTCATATAGTCCGCTATCTCTTCATCCGAAGCGCCTTCCGTTATCATCTTCATGGGCACCTTAACGGGTCTGATGCCTGTCATAGTGCCCCAGGGGAGCTCCTTTTGCGTCACTTCCGTCAGGGCTTCGTAGAGGACCTGTTTCAGGTGATTTTTGACCCCCGCCCTGTCTTCGTCGTGGTACTGCCTCTCGCGTGTGATGACACCTTTCTGCGACGGAAAAGTAACGCGGACGATACCGGATACTATCATACCGTCCCTGACATCGCCCGATGATACGAACACACTCACGACAGGAATGTCGGCGGATTCCGCTGCGTCAGTTACGATCCGGACGTTCTCTTCCGGATAAAAGGCCTTTATGAGCGAATGAACATCATAGGAATAACCGGGACTG
>JAFZRD010000018.1 GCA_017620055.1 Lachnospiraceae bacterium | reverse complement strand
GATGAAGAGGGTGCCGCATCTACGCCGTTTACGATGGGCGGAACATGGCAGACCCTTAACAAAAAGGTATATGGACCGGTCTCACCCAAATGGTTTATAATAGTAATCCTGATGGCCCTTGCGGGGATCCTCGTGCTCTACCGGCCGTCAAAAAAGAAATGATCATATTGTAAGGAAGGTTTGACATATCATGGAAAAGATCCAAATGACAACTCCGCTCGTTGAGATGGACGGAGATGAGATGACGCGTGTGCTCTGGCAGATGATCAAAGACGAGCTGCTGACACCTTTTATCGATCTTAAGTGTGAGTATTATGATCTCGGCCTTAAGAAGCGTAACGAAACCGACGATCAGGTCACGGTAGATTCGGCAAACGCTACGCTCAAGTACGGTGTGGCCGTCAAATGCGCAACGATCACACCTAATGCCGCGAGAATGGATGAGTACAGCCTGAAGAAGATGTACAAGAGCCCGAATGGGACCATCCGTGCGATATTAAACGGCACTGTTTTCCGTACACCCATAATCGTAAAGGGCATCACACCTTGCGTGAAGAACTGGAAAGAGCCGATAACGATCGCAAGACATGCATACGGAGATGTATATCAGAATGTTGAGCAGAAGCTCGAAAAGGACGATAAGGCAGAACTTGTCATAACACATTCCGACGGCACAAAGGAAGCGAAGGTCATACATGATTTTACCGAAGGTGCGGGTATCGTTCAGACGATGCACAACGTGAACGGATCTATAGAAAGCTTTGCCAGAAGCTGCTTCAACTATGCACTCGATCAGAAAAAGAACCTGTGGTTTGGTGCAAAGGATACTATCTCGAAACAGTACGATCATACATTCAAGGATATATTCAATGACGTGTTTGAGAAGGAATACAAGGCGAAGTTCGATGAGGCAGGCATAGAGTATTTCTATTCACTCATCGATGATATTGTTGCGCGCATCATGAAGTCGAAGGGCGGAATGATCTGGGCGTGCAAGAACTACGACGGTGACGTTATGTCGGATATGATCAGTTCCGCGTTCGGTTCACTCGCGATGATGACCTCGGTACTTGTCAGCCCGACCGGCGTATATGAATACGAAGCCGCACACGGCACGGTACAGAGACATTATTACAAACATCTCAAGGGTGAGGAGACGAGCACGAACTCGGTTGCGACGATATTCGCATGGACAGGTGCACTCAGAAAGCGTGGAGAACTCGATAACATTCCCGCGCTCGTTAAGTTTGCCGACAAGCTTGAATTTGCGACAAAGCAGACGATCGAAGAAGGCAAGATGACAAAGGATCTCGCGCTTATCACTTCAATGACGGAAACCGTGACACTCAACTCGCATGATTTTATCAAAGCGATCAGGAATAAACTGGAAGACCTCTTGTAATGGATAACATAAACATCTCGCAGGCCGTTATCAAAAGGCTTCCGCGTTACTATCGATATCTCGGTGAACTTGCCGATGAAGGTGTGCAGAGGATCAGTTCGAGAGAACTGTCGGAGCTGATGCACGTGACCGCATCGCAGATAAGACAGGACCTTAATCACTTCGGGGGTTTCGGACAGCAGGGTTACGGTTATAACGTGCGGAATCTGTACGATGAGATCGGTAAGATACTGGGCCTTGATAAAAATCACAAGCTCGTCGTTATCGGTGCCGGTCATCTCGGACAGGCGCTTTCAAACTACGTGAACTTCGAGCGCCGAGGGTTTCATATACTCGGGATATTTGACAGCAATCCCGCGCTTATCGGGAAGAAGATAAGGGAAGTCTGCGTCAGCCCGATGGAGGAGCTTGAGGATTTCATTAAGAGCCGCGAGATCGATATCGCAGTTCTTACGATACCGAAGACGAGCGCCGTTGATGTTGCCAAGACGCTTGTGAAATATAACATCAAGGCGATATGGAATTTTGCGCATGTCGATCTGGCTGTTCCGGATGACGTCATAGTTGAGAATGTGCATCTGTCGGAAAGCCTGATGACGCTGTCATATAACTTAAGCAGGAGATAGGAATTGGCTGCTTCACATGAAAAGTTCAACAATGCAATAGGTTCGGTCAAGATCCCGATACTCATTCTTGATAACAAGTGGCACAGGATCTTCGGCAAGATGAATCCGACCGAGGAGATCAAGGAGCTTGAGAAGGAACTGTCGGAGCTATTAAAGCGCCAGGGGAAACTTGTCAACGAGAACAAGGAGCTCAAGAAGATCAAGAGTAACCTCATGTCCGAGATCGTCGGTAACATCGATGGTGTCGAATCGCGTGAGAGCGACGAGTCAGTCGACAAGAAACTTAATGACAACAAGCGCCTGATCAATGATGTCAATGAGAAACTTGATAATAATGAAGAAGAGCTCAAGGATCTGCCGCGAGAGATAGATACTGTCAACAAGAAACTCATGATAGCGACGATGGATGTATGCTATGAACGTCTCCAGAGCAACACGGAGCAGATCGAGGAGCTTGCGGAGTGGGTCAAGGACATAAGGGTCCAGCTCAAGAAGAACCTTGTCAGGAAACAGGATATGGAGCTCTATAACGCCGAAGTGTATTCTTACATGCACGATATATTCGGGCCTGTTGTAATGGAACTGTTCGATATGAAGTATGTTCCGACGATCCACAAGGCACCTGAGCTTAAATCTCCGGCCAAGACCGAGGAGGCACCGGCAGAGGAGAAAAAAGAATAGTTTTTTGACCTTACGGGCCTGAGATGTTACAATATGATTTTGTGAAGAAGGAGACAATGTTATGTCAGGACATTCGAAATTTGCAAACATTAAACATAAAAAGGAAAAGAACGATGCCGCAAAAGGAAAGATCTTCACTATCATCGGACGTGAGATTGCCGTTGCGGTAAAAGAGGGCGGACCCGACCCGAACAATAACTTCAAGCTTGCTGCCGTTATCGCAAAGGCAAAGGCCAACAATATGCCGAACGATACGATCAATAACGGTATCAAGAAGGCTGCGGGCGATACGAACAGCGTAAACTACAAGAACTTCACTTATGAAGGATACGGTCCGAGCGGTATAGCTATAATCGTCGAGACTCTTACCGACAACGCGAACAGGACCGCGGCTAACGTACGAAGCGCGTTCACAAAAGGTAACGGAAGCATCGGAGCGCAGGGATGCGTTTCGTTCATGTTTGATAAAAAGGGTCAGATAATCATCGACCGCGAAGAATGCGACATGGATCCTGACGAGCTCATGATGCTTGCGCTCGATGCCGGGGCGGATGATTTTAACGAAGAAGATGACAGCTTTGAGATATTAACGGATCCCGACTCTTGCGAGACGGTCCGCAAGGCGCTCGAGGATGCGGGCGTTGCGATGGTATCTGCCGAAGTTACTATGATCCCGCAGAACTACGTTAAGCTCACGGATGAGGAAGCACTCAAGAACCTTAACAAAACACTCGATCTTCTTGATGAAGACGATGATGTTCAGGCTGTCTATACGAATTTGGAAGAATAATATTTCGGAAGGTTTATGGAAAAGCAGAAAGGCGATCCAATCTTATTGTTTGCTGCCGCTGTTGCACTTCTTGCAACGGTGTATGTTTTCTATATCACCGTTTTCGAGCAGATCATCAGTCAGAACCAGGGATACTTCTATGCCGTAATATTCGGATTCATCCTGCTTGTATTGTTCCTGCTGTGTAATCTGTTCACAAAGCTCATTGCTATTTCGGTAGGCGAACAGCACAGTTCTTACAGAAGGCTCATCGTATCGATCGGACTGGTCGTTATCGCGGGCCTGTTTCTCGTTACAAGGATGCGCTATTCGACCAATCTGTTCCCGGGTGATTCACCGATCTACAGAGGGGCCGTGGCGATGTCCGAAGGCTCGTACTCCGAGTACAAGGACCTTGTCGAGAGTGCGAATGCCAATCCCGCGCAGTATCTGTATTCCCTTGTATTGTCGATAATATTCAGGATGGTCGAACCGGACAGCGGACCGTTCCTGTGGACCAATGCGTTCTTTATCATCCTGTGCGGATATCTGACATACAAGATAGTAACGAAGTTCACGAATTCGCTGTGCGGACTGTTTGCAGCACTTCTTTGCGCATTTGTCCCTTCGCAGACATTTGCGGTATATACGTATTCATCGGAGCCGATGGTTGCCGCGATATTCCTCGGTGCCGTTCTGTCGCTCATCGCTCTGTATTCATATAACAAACATGTTAAGGAAGTCGAAGAGGATAAGCGTGAGGTCGCAGGTATCATCTACACTGTTGTCGGAAGCCTTCTTATCGGTCTTCTCATATTCGTTGAGCCGTTCATGATCATCCCGATGGCTCTTGTCGTTCTGATGGGTTATATCGCCCACAGCCAGAAAGCGCTCAACATGCTGCTCGCATTTGCCGTCGGTATC
>JAFZRD010000145.1 GCA_017620055.1 Lachnospiraceae bacterium | reverse complement strand
CGATGAAGTAACACCCACACCTACGCCGACAACGACTCCAGCGGCAAAGAAGAATGATACGGATAAAGAGCAGGAGGAACTCGAAGAGCTTCTTAAGAAAATGCTCGCCATGATCACTCCTACTCCTACGCCGACTCCGGTTGTAACTCCCAATGTTCCTTATGAGGATCCGTATGGGGATGAAGAGGAGGAAGATGAGGAGGAAGAGGAGAAAGATGATAAGGATACTTCTCAGAAATATAACTATATTAATGGAACAAGCGGTCCTTTTATACTTGCTAACGGTGCTGAGGGTTCGTTTAGTGAGTATCCCGGTTCTACGAGCGGAGAGATTCATATAACAAAAGCGGGTAATAGTCCTATAGTGTTGCCGCTGAACATAACAAATAGCAATGGACGGGTTCAGTATCAGGATCTGTATGTCGGATCAAATAAATGGATAGATTGGTCTGCATCTGCATATGATAACGGAACTTCGATAAATAGAACCTATAGCGATGATGGTAACTATGCTATTGGGAAAAACGATACAAGTGTATCTGTCCCCACTAACCCAGGAATTTTGAATCCGCCGGAAACCATATGGTATGAAGTACACGATTTGAACACGGGTACAGATTATGAATATAATCAAACAGATTTTAACACTTGGTTTGGACAAGCCTATCCGTAAAATAGGTTTGAGTTTTCTGAATGCAGTATACAGGAGTGATTGTTTATGAAATACCTCAATAATATCCTTAAGGCCATATTGATCGGTTTTCTTTTGTGGGCGATCGGTCTGTTTGTGTATGCCGTATTCTCTGAGCCGATACTCGGTGAGGCGTATAAGGGTTCGTTTGAGGTGAATGATTTTTCCGAAGGGTGGACGATGATCGAACCGGACGGAACGGTGACGGAGAAAGTCTCTCTTCCGGCGAAGGCGAACATAGAAAAGGGAGAGACTGTAACGTACGTAAATACGCTGCCCGATGATATAAGGGAGGGCATGAGGCTCTGTGTAAGGGTTGCTCTTTCTGATGTCAAGGTTGCGATAAACGGACAGCTTCGGGCGAATTACGGAAAACGCAATTATCTGACTAGAAGGGTGCCGATGAGCACGTCCGTTATACTCAACCTTCGTGATGAGGATGCGGGCGGCAGGATTGAGCTGTTTGCAACGCCCAGCAGCAGCTACAAGGGCACCGTCAACTCGGTGACCTACGCATACGGTAATAATGTATGGTTCCCATATATCATACGGAATATCCCTCTTGTTGCGATGGGCATACTGCTGATCATCGCGGGTCTGGGCTCCGTGCTGTCATATGTTGCTTTCAGCAGGGACAGAGGTGTCGACAGATCGATCCTGTGGCTCGGGATAATGACTGTCGAGGTCGGGATGTGGATGCTCGGTGAGAACCAGCTTCGACAGATCCTGTTCGGTTCTCCGTTTTATGCCAATGTTTTTTCATATCTGTTCATAGAGACGATAGCCGGTTTCGGTGCCCTGTACTTTGATGAAGTTCAGGATCACCGCTATAAAAGATCGTATACCGTTTTCATTTCTCTTCTCGTTCTTCAGTTGTGCGTCAATACCGCATTAAATTTCCTTAACATCGCGGACTATTTCTATACCCTGCAGTATTCACATATATGGTCGGGACTTATCATACTCTGGATCTTTATAACTGTGCTCATGGACGTACGTTACCGGAGGATCAGGGATTACCGGATAGCAGGTATCGGAATGATAGGATTCCTGATAGCCGCTTTTGTGGAGTTGATCCATTATTATGCAGTCCCGCTGGCAAAGCTCGGGATCTTCCTCGGCTTCGGCCTGCTGTTTCTGACAGCAACAACACTGATGCAGACGGTCAGAAATCTCCTGGCGACATCGGAAGAGCAGAGGATGTATTCCGAAAAGATGAACGAGAGGATACTTCAGACTATCGAGAACGCCAGGGATACAAAGGATGATACCGACGGCGTCTCCTCCGAAGGAGATGAAGATGGGGAAGATCGTCCCACACACGTTGTCGTTGTGGATGACATCAAGGCAAATCTTCTTGCTGCGGGAAGGATACTCAGCGACAACGGAATGGATGTCACGTGTGTTACTTCGGGAGAGAAGATGCTCGAATTTGTCAAGGACAACAGACCTGACATCATACTTCTTGATATACTGATGCCCGAGATGGACGGATTCGAAACACTTGCAAAGCTCAGAGAGATGGAAGACGGCAGTGATGAGATACCCGTCATATTCCTTACGGGAAGCGAGGATTTCAGGACCGAGACGAAGGGCCTGCAGCTCGGGGCGATGGATTTCATCAAGAAGCCGTTCGATCCGGAGGTTCTGACTCTTCGTGTCAGAAATACGGTTGAACTTGTAAGACTGCAGAAGGATCTGTCTTCGGAGGTAATGAAGAAATCGAAGGAGAACGAGTCGCTCTCGTTCCATGTCGTTCAGACTCTTGCCGAGGCGATCGATGCAAAGGATACATACACAAACGGTCATTCAACACGTGTCGCACAGTATTCCAGAGAGATCGCAAGACGGTACGGATATTCGAAGAAGGATCAGGATGAGATATACATGATGGGACTGTTGCATGATGTCGGTAAGATAGGCGTTCCCGATGAAGTCATAAACAAGACCGCAAGGCTTACCGACGAAGAGTTCGCGCTGATCAAACAGCATCCCGTCATCGGATTCAAGATACTGGACAAGATCAAGGAAATGCCGAGGCTGCAGATAGGTGCCCACTGGCATCATGAGCGATATGACGGCAAGGGTTATCCGGACGGGCTTTCCGGAGAGCAGATCCCTGAGGAAGCAAGGATCATTGCCGTTGCCGATGCGTACGACGCTATGACGAGCTACAGAAGCTACAGGGATGTTCTGCCTCAGGAAGTCGTTGCAGAGGAGATAAGGAAGGGAAAAGGCAAACAGTTTGATCCCGCCTTTGCGGATATAATGCTGGAGATAATCTCGGAGGATGTTGTATACGGACTTCGCGAGAAGAAGAGTACCCAGTAGGGAGGAAGTAAGATATGGCGTCTACGGTATGCATAGTGGATGATGATGTAAAGAACATCAACTCGGCAGGTTACATTCTGAGCAGGGAAGGATATGACGTTCTGGGCTTCAAATCGGGCAGGGCATTTCTGAAGCATATTGATAAGGGAAATACGCCCGATCTTGTG
>JAFZRD010000144.1 GCA_017620055.1 Lachnospiraceae bacterium | reverse complement strand
GATCGGCGGCAAAGAAGACAGGTAACGATATCACATTTAAGAACAAGGAGGAAGGCATTATGGAAATGAAGTTTTATCGATGCGAACACTGCGGACAGATCGTTGCGATCGTCAAGGGAACGGGGGTTCCGATCATATGCTGCGGACAGCCCATGACCGAGATGGTCCCCGGAACGGTCGATGCATCACTTGAGAAACACGTTCCGGTAGTTGAAGTAAACGGATCCAAGGTGACCGTTAAGATCGGTTCGGCAGAGCACCCGATGCTTGACGAGCACTACATCGAGTGGGTCGCTCTTCAGACGAAGTTCGGTAACCAGAGAAAATCACTTAAGCCGGGTGATAAACCGGAAGTCTGCTTTGCGCTTTGCGAGGGAGACGAGGTCGTTGCGGCTTATGAACACTGTAATCTTCACGGACTGTGGAGATCATGACCCGAGAAGGAGAGTAAACATGGCTAACAAATATGCAGGAACACAGACAGAGAAGAATCTTGAGGCCGCTTTTGCAGGCGAGTCACAGGCAAGGAACAAATATACATACTTTGCTTCAAAGGCCAAGAAGGAAGGATATGAGCAGATAGCCGCACTCTTTTTAAAGACTGCCGATAACGAGAAGGAGCATGCAAAGCTGTGGTTCAAGGAGCTTGAAGGGATCGGCTCCACCGCGGAGAATCTCGGTGCCGCCGCTGACGGCGAGAACTATGAGTGGACGGATATGTACGAAGGGTTCGCCAAGACCGCCGAGGAGGAAGGATTCCCGGAGCTTGCCGAGAAGTTCAGGGGTGTTGCGGCGATCGAGAAGAAACACGAGGAGAGATACCGTGCACTTCTTCATAATGTTGAAGCTCAGGAAGTATTTAAGAAGAGTGAAGTCAAGGTTTGGGAGTGCAGAAACTGCGGTCATATCGTAGTAGGAACAAATGCTCCCGATGTATGCCCGGTATGCGCTCATCCGCAGAGCTATTTTGAAGTTCACGCAGAGAATTATTAAGGGGAACGGAAAGAAGAAATGAAGAAACTTGAAGAATATGTAACGAGCATACCCGATTTTCCCGAAAAGGGGATCATATTCCGTGATATAACGAGTGTCCTGCAGGATGCGGACGGACTGCAGCTTGCGGTTGATTCATACAGGAAGATGCTTGAGGGATTGGATTTTGATGTGATCGTTGGAGCTGAGGCCCGCGGATTCATATTCGGAGCTGCGCTTTCGTACATCTTCCGCAAACCGTTCGTTCCGGCAAGAAAGCCCGGGAAACTTCCGAGAGAGACGGTATCGATGGAGTATGATCTTGAATACGGGAAGGCTGCGATCGAACTGCATACCGATTCGATCAGACAGGGGCAGAAGGTCGTTATCATTGATGATCTTATCGCTACCGGAGGAACGGTTGAAGCCATCGCAAAGCTGGTCGAGAAGCTCGGGGGCAATGTCGTAAAGATCGCATTCCTGATGGAGCTGGCGGGACTTGAAGGCCGTAAGAGACTGTCCGGATATGATGTGGAGTCTGCGATAGTATACGAAGGAAAGTGATCAGAACTGTGAATATATGAACGCGCCGCTTCCGAAGTAAGCGAACATCGCCGTTGCGATAAGGAGCATACAGAAGATCACGCGCGAGTACAGCCTGTCAAAAGGCAGAGGCTTTATCGGATCGTTTCCGTCGTTAAATCGAGCCCCGATAAATTGCACGATGAGCAGTATGATCCCGAATATGAACGTGTACAAATAGAAGTACGAAGCGCCTTCGGCAAAGGTTACGATCCTTTTGATTATCGTCCATGAATCGGCGAGAGTCTTTGCCCGAAACGGTATCCACAGGAAGTTTACGAACAGGAAATTGAGAATCATTGATAAGATGCGTACCGCACGTTTTGCGGGCGCATCTTTTCTGTTGCGGCAAACCGCGCGGTGTACGAGCTGTCCGATTCCGTGGCTGATGCCCCACAGGAGGAAATTTATCGTCGATCCGTGCCACAGACCGCTTACGATCATGACGAGCATTATATTGATGTATGTGCGCACGTTCCCTTTGCGGTTACCTCCGAGCGGGATATAAACGTATTCCTTCAGCCACGATGACAGGCTGATATGCCATCTGTTCCAGAATTCGGAAGGATTGGTAGCCATATACGGCAGATTGAAGTTGACCGGTATGTCAAAACCGAGAAGCGTCGCAACGCCGATCGCCATATCGGAATATCCCGCAAAATCAAAGAACAGCTGAAGGGAGTAGCCTACCGATGTAACAAACAGTGTCAGGCCGCTGTACACGACGGGGGTCGCGTAGACCTTGTCAACGGATACGGCGAGCCTGTCGGCAAGGCACAGCTTCATGAAAAGACCGATCACAACAAGCCACAGTCCCTTCGTCAGACGTTCTTTCGTAAGCTTCTTCCGGGACATTATCTGGGGTATGAACTCGCGCGCCTTTATTATCGGACCGGAGAGTATGGTCGGGAAAAAGCTAATATAAACAAGAACCTCCGTCACGGACGGAAAATCACGGAAATGTCCTTTGACACAGTCGGCAAGGAAACTTATCGCCATGAGCATATAAAATGACATGCCCACGGGAAGCGCAACGGTGCCGGAGTATTTGAACCAGCAAAGAAGCGCGACCTGGGTTCCTATGAACATCGCGCAGTACATACGCGCACGCTGTGCATCGCCCGACTCAAGGCAGGAGCAAATGCTCTTTCCGCCAAGATAAGTAAACAGAGACAGGGCAATGAGTACGATCAGACCGCGTGCATCAAAGAATCCGTAGAACGCATAGCAGACCAGCAGTAAAATGACGGACATCATCTTGGCGGAAGTATTACGATCATTCATCTGAGCACCTCCGCAAGTTTTTGTGCTATCATCTCATGCGCCGCACGGTTGATGTGTCCGTCGCCGGGTGTTGTGTTTGCGAATCCGTACGGGATGATGTGATCTGTTTCATATGCTTTCATGAATGTATCGGTCATATCCACAAAATCGATGCCGTTGGCGGCGCAGACCTTCTCGTAATAAGGCTCGGCATTGTTGGAAAGCGCAGTCATGGATCCGTCCGCATTCAGGCTTACCGCGGGGTGATAGAGAATTATGACCTGCTTGTCAGTCTTGCTTCTGATAAACTTCATCAGATCGTCCAGAGCCGTTTCGAAATCACCTTCATATTCAGCTTTCCAGAATGCGGGATCGAGTATATCGGAGCCTGATTTTTCTTCAAGCGATTCGAGATATGTATAGTACTGTTTGTGGACAAGGCGAAGGAGCGGGAGAGCCTGCTTTGCGCGGACCGTAAGACGCTGCCTTTGCGACATTCTGCCGACAAGGGCGGAAGCGGTCTCTTCGGGGTCATATCCGGCCTGTATCATCGAATCGTAAAG
>JAFZRD010000143.1 GCA_017620055.1 Lachnospiraceae bacterium | reverse complement strand
GGTCGGAGGAATCCCCGTCCTGGATTATGTATTCAAAGTTCCCGTATTCCTGCGCAAGAACACAGTCGAGCGTTACCGGCAGAATGTCCGCCGCATTATAACAGATCGTGACAATACTGAATCTGATATCCATGGACCTCTATCTCACAAACATATAATACAGTCTCGCAAACGGCTTCAGCGTATGCGTACGTATAAGGCGCACGAACAGCCACACACCCGCACGGTGACGAAACTGGAGTGCTCTCTCCCGGAAGATGCCGACTCTCGGATTCTTATAATACCGCGGCAGCTTTTCGGGAATGACGCGCTGCGCAAAATCACACAGTTCATTCACGAGCGAAGCATCATACTTGCATCCCCTGTACTTTCTGAGGGCATGCTGCATGTGCTCGCGGTTTCCGAGGAATATGAAGTACGTCAGGAAACTTAAAACGGTAAATTCAAAAACATGGATGTCGTTGATCTCATCCCTGTGTTCGTTCATGTAGGAAAGAGCTTCCTCTATCGCTTCATAGGGAACCTTGTCGCTCGTGACCGTCTGCGACATCGAGCTTCCCCCGTGCACGACCTGGTAGTGTCCGGCATACGGAAGAATGACCTGGTTCCTGCACAGGAACAGCGCGAGGAAATTGAACGGGTTATCCTCATAGAGTTTTCCCGGAACGAATCTGATGTTGTGACGGTCAAGGAAATCCTTCCGGTAAAGTTTCCCGTGCGGCGACAGACGCCGGAGCGGATAATCCGGAAAACGGTCTACGGGATAATTGAGATTCTCGAGAACGAATCCGTTCTCATCGATATAGTGCGAACCCGAGAGGACCATCTCACTGTCGTTGTCCCTTGCGGCACTTATGAGTCTCTCCAGATAATCGACCTCGGCATAATCATCGCTGTCCCAGAACAGGATGTACTCACCTTCGGCATTATCCATCGCGAGATTTCTTGCGGTCGACTGTCCGCCGTTCTCCTTATGGAACACGCGGATCACATCCGGATGCTCCTTCCCATATGCATCAAGAAGCGCGGGAGTAGAATCCGTGCTCCCGTCATCAACCATTATGATCTCGTAATCCCTGAAGGTCTGGGCAAAGATACTGTCCATCGTCTTCTTCAGATACTTCTCCGTGTTATAGCACGGCATTATTATCGATATCGCAGGTGTATGTTTATCACTCATGATCTGTATTTTTTCCAACAACTACTTAAGAACGGTCGTGTATACTTTGTAGAACATCGCCAGCATCCTGAACATCCCGTGCCTTATGAGAAACAGCGGGATCTTTCTCGCAAATGTCAGGTACTCGCCGGACAGGTTCTTAAAGGCGGCAGCGTAAGGCTCGTCGTGTGATTTTTGCGCAAGCTCCTTCAGTCTCACTCTGAGCGGTTTCGGATTGTTCGGGTTCAGGTAATCCATGTCCATGCTCTCGAGATAGAAGAACATGCATCGCATGTAATATACCTGGAAGAAGAGTTCGGATTTGCCGCTCTTTTGAAGGTGCTCCCGTATGCCTTCAAGCACCGGAGTCATAACGTCTATCCCGTTCTCCCTGTAACAGAACGTTGCCGAAGAATCGAGCAGTCTGTATTCGTAATAAAACCTTTGAAGAAATCCGACGGACTTTGCCACGTCAAACACTTTGAGGTTGAAGAGCATGTCCTCCGACTTCGCAAGACCGGGTGTGTAACGAAGGTTGTTGCGGCGGAGAAAATCGACGTTATATAACTTCGCGCCGGCGGATCCCGATGCATCCTTTCCCGCAGGCGGGCACTTGTAAAACGGCAGTATCCCGACCATGCATTTAAGCTGCACTTCCTCGAGCATCTCATCGGTAAACTTCGGTATATCGCATGTGTACGGAGAGAACTTGTAAGTGTGGTCCGGATAGTTCCAGTTAACGGCCCACATCAGCACTTCAAGATCGTTCTCGGAGGCGAAGCTCACGATGCCTCGGAACTTGTCGGGATCGATCGTATCGTCCGCATCGACAAACGTTAAGTACTTACCCTTCGCCGCATCGATACCGGCATTACGCGCGACCGACACGCCCTGATTCTCCTGCTTGATGATCCGGACATCCGCTCCGCGAAAATCATACGAGTCGATGAACTCCGTAACGTCACCGGGTGCTCCGTCGTTGACGATTATGAGTTCGAAGTCTTTGAATGTCTGCGCAAGAATACTCTTGAAACATTCGTCAAGATATGTAAGTTCTACCTTGTATACGGGAATGACCGCTGTCAGAAGCTTTGAGGGTGCGCCGTCAGCCATCGGTGTTCCTACTCCTCTTCCTTTGCTATGAATATGGGTCTGTTCTTGGTCTCAAGATAAGTCTTGCCCAGATATGCGCCGACAATCCCGGTGCACAGAAGCTGTGTTCCCGAGAAGAATACTATGATACATATCATCGAAGGCCAGCCGTTTGTCGGGTCGCCAAACAGAAGCGTTCTGACGACGACAAATATGATCAGGAGAAATGCCATGATCGTAACAATGAATCCGAGTGTTATGACAAACGAGAGCGGCGCGGTCGAAAAGCCGAGGATCGCCTCGAATGAATAGCGCAGGAGTCCGAAGAACGACCACTTGGTCTCTCCCGCGATCCTCTCGACATTTTCGAATTCAAGCCACTTCGTGTTAAATCCTACCCAGCTGTATATACCTTTCGTGAACCGGTTGTTCTCCCCGAGCTTAAGGATCGCATCGGTCATCTTGCGGTTCATGACGCGGTAATCCCTTGCCCCGTCAACGAACTCGACGTCGCTGATCCTGTTCATGATGCGGTAGAACATCCTTGCAAAGAACGATCTGATCTTCGGCTCGCCTTTTCTTGTGACTCTCCTTGTCGCCGCGGAATCGTATCCTTCCTGCATGACTGCGTTAAGCATCTCGGGAAGCATCGCGGGGGGATCCTGAAGATCGGCATCCATGCACACAACATAGTCTCCGGCTGCCTTTTTCATTCCCGCATACAGCGCGGCTTCTTTGCCGAAGTTTCTCGAGAGCAGGATAAAATGCACTCTCTTATCCTTTGCGCGAAGGTCTCTTATGACAGCCGCGGTTTTATCGCGTGACCCGTCATCGACAAATATGTATTCGATCTCCATATCGGAAAACTTCTCCGATATCTCCTGTTCGACAGGCTTCATCGCATCATAAAAAAAGGGGATCGCAGCCTCCTCGTTATAGCACGGAACGATAACCGATAACAGACTCATGTTTTCTCCTTTATGTTCTATCTCGCGGGGTTCCCTTTAACCGTTGCTCCTGCGGGGATGTCTCTCGTGATAACCGCACCCATTCCCGCAAACGCTTTTTCTCCTATCGCGACTCCGTCACGCACGACAACATTGCCCGAAAGGTATGCGCCCTTTCCGGTCGATGAACTTCCCATCATGAGCGTCTCGCCGACAACGAGAGTATCCTCGCCGACAGTAACGTTATGCGATATGAAGCAGCAGTTGTCTATCCTGCTTCCGGTCTTTATCACGGTATCATCTATGGCGCCTTTGCAGACGACGGAACCCGCTCCTATCTGGACATTATCTTCGATGACCACTCCGCCGAACTGGGGGATCGTATAGACCTTCCCTTCCTCATTGCGCCTTGTCGTCAGACCGTCTGATCCGATGACCGTATTCTCTCGTATGATGCAGTCGTTTCCGATCCTGACCCTTCCGACGATCCTGACACCGGAGGCGATATAACAGTTGTCGCCTATAACTGCTCCGGCATCGATATATGCTCCGGGAAAGATACTGCATCCCCGTCCGATCGTCGCACCTTTGCATATGTATGCTCCGCCGACAAGTTCGTATTCCTTGACACTCTCGTTATATGTGATGCCGTTATCATGGAAGAACTTTGCAAATCCGAACCTTGGCTCGGGTGATGTGATCACCACGTGCCTCTTGGTAAGTTCTTCGGGGATATCCTCCCCTTCGGGCCATATCACGATGCACTCTTTGACACCGAGAAGCTTCTCCCATCTGTTCATGAACTTCGGCGTCACGAACATAACGGAATTGTCCTTCGGATTGTTGAGGCTCGCGGGACGTGTGACCTTAAACGTCCTGCCGCTGTCATATTTGGATGCGTCTACGCTGAAGAATTCCATCTGCTTTCTTTTCTCTATATGATCAGATCATGAGTTCCTCACGGAGCACTTCAAATGCTTCCCCGTAAAGTCTTCCCATTTCATAACCCCGGAATGCCGCTCTTGCTTCTATTCCTCTCGTCCAGTAGTCACCGTATTTCTTTCTCTCGGTAACGTGCTCCTCAAGAGCAGCGATCTTGCGGTCGATGACATCCGAAATATCCACATACAGCTGAGGGCGGAATCCCACATATGATCTTCCCGAAGGAGAGATCGGTTCGTAGAAATATATCGTGTTGTAACGTCTTGCCGCAGAGATCGTGGACTTGGATGCTCCGACGTGTGACTGGTGCGTATCAAAAGGCCAGTGAGTGAATATGATATCCGGCTTGAAATCATTGATCCTCTTCTCGAGAGCCTCAACGACTTCGCTGCTGTATGGAATGTCCTT
>JAFZRD010000142.1 GCA_017620055.1 Lachnospiraceae bacterium | reverse complement strand
TAGCTCTCGATCCTTCCGCACATATTGACTGCGGCGCCTGCCACTCCGTACTTGGTCCTCTTCTCGGAACCTATATTTCCGACGATCACTTCGCCGGTGTTGATACCTATCCCCATCTCAAGAGGCGGGTATCCCTTCTTCTCATTCCATTTGTTGATATCAGGCATCCTCGACTGCATCTCGATCGCGGCCGCAACAGCCCTTGCCGCATGATCCTCAAAGTAATCGGGAGCACCGTATATCGCGAGTATCCCGTCACCGATAAATTCGATTATCGTTCCGCCATACTTCTGGATCGCGCCGGTCATCTCCTCAAGATAATGATTGAGGAGTTTGATAAGGTCACCCGCATCGAGTCTCTCGGATAATGCCGTGAACCCGCGCAGATCGCTCATCATGATAGTGAGCGTACGCTTCTCTCCACCGAGTTTGAGACCGTCGGGCGTATCAAGGAGCTTCTTGACTATCTCATCCGACAGGAACCGTCCGAACGTTTCAGATATAAGCTTGTTGCGAAGTTCGAGCTTGTCATTGAGTGCCTGTATCTTCTTCATCGACTTGACGGCATCCTGCAGTTCCATGAACTCGGTCACATCCGAGAACACGGCGATTATACCTTTGCGCTCAACGCCGTCTATATAGAAAGACGTCTTCATACGAAGCGTCAGAGATTTCTCCTTCGTTGTATATGTCAGTATGTTGTCATGCGGTCTCTCCCTGTCGTAGATGCTCTCGATGACCGCCTGTGAGAATTCGTCATTCTCCGGTTTGTCAAAAAACAGCGACGCAAAACTATGCCCCATCATCTCATCCTCGGGGATTCCGAGGATCTTCGATGCGGTCGCGTTCGCATACATTATGAACCCGTTGAACCCGATCAGCATGATGCCTTCCGTAATATCTGAAAGTATCCTGCTCCTGATCACTTCTATGGACTCATCCACATCATTATCGGGTCTTGTTATTTCCGGATCGCTGCTTCCCATCTGTCCTGACTTTCCTTATTCTCCAATACAGCCCGCTCTCAAAAGAGCAGGCTGCATCGAAAATCATAACCTATCAAATTCCTGATCAGTCGTAAAGGTTCTGTGTATATCCCTTTACCGCATTCTTCACGTCATCACCGTCATTGCCGTCCGCAACTTTGCTGACAAGGCTGCAGGCTGCCATGTATTCCTTGGTGAGCTTCCTGAGTCTGTATGATACATGCTCGAGGATCATCTCAACCTTGGGAGGATTCTGTGAGAACAGATTCGTAAGATCCGAAGGAGTGATTATCTCAAGAGTCGTATCGTCATCAAGGACAACTGCGGTTCCGCTTCTCTTGACATTCTCGATCATTCCGAGCTCACCGAAGAACTCATCCGTTGAAAGCTTTGCAAGGAGCTTCTCTTCCGATGTGCCGTATCCCTTGTAGATACCGACTGTTCCGAAATGGATATCGTACATGCAGTCGCCGGTCTCGCCTTCCTTGAAGATCACGGTTCCCTTTTTGTACTTCTCAACCTTTGTTGTATATCCGTCGGCATGACCCTTCTGTGAGATCTTGCGGAGTGCTTCCTGGCTGATGGCGTCTGCGTTCTTGCTCTTCTTGTAAACGCCCGCGAACTTCTTGATCTTCTCAAGAAGACCCGCACTCTTCTCCTGACCTTCGCTAACGCCGAGCTCTTTGATGGTGGCACTGACTTCGCTGTAATCAACCGTAAGATCGCGGAGACGGTCGCCAAGGCTCTTCATGATATCCATGATGCGGTCAGGTTCGGACTTGAAGTACTCACTGACTTCGCCGCATCCGATCTCGAGAACCTTCACATCTGAATTCGCAACTGCCGTCGCGCTTCTCGGATATGCCTCGATAACTGCCATCTCGCCAAAGAACTTGCCCTTGCCGAGTTCAACAAGAAGCTGCTGATCACTCTCGCCGTATGCCGCAAATATACCTACGGTACCGTCGATTATCTGATACAGGGTATCTCCCATATCAGCCTCACGGAAGATCACGTCACCTTTATTAAACTGCTTCTCTGTCATGTTTAGTGTACCCACCTTTCCAAAAGATTCATATTAATGATTTTATCATACTTTTTTACTATTTTCATGTCAATGATTTTTGCAACAAATAATTGTTATTTCGCGAGGTTTGCGAGTATAATCGAAGGGATAGGGAGGAAATGAAAATGTCTCGTATCAAAGCCCTGACCGTCGCGATTTTCGCGGCCGCGGCGGTACTTACGTTAAACACCGATGTTTATGCCAAGGGAGGAGATGCCGTCCTTGCAAGGCCTTCCGTGAACGGACAGCTTCATGTAGATGCGGCGAACCTCCGCGATGCGGCCGGAAACAAGGTCGTCCTGCACGGAGTCAGTCTGCACGGAGTCACGTGGTTTCCCGAATTCGTCGATGATGACATTTTCATGCAGGTATCCAAGGACTGGAATGCCAATCTGATCCGCGTTCCGATCTATTCCGACGAGTATATCAGGGATAAACAGAACAGCCTTGAGGTGGCACAGCGGGCCATTGACGATGCGATCGAGGCCGATATGTACGTTATCGTCGACTGGCACATACTCGAGGATCCCGATCCCAACACCCACAAAGACAAAGCGATCGACCTGTTTGAGAAGATAACATCCAAATACGGTGACTGTCCCAACATAATATACGAGATATGCAACGAGCCGAACGGCGAAACAACGTGGTCGGACATCCGCAACTATGCGTACGATGTCATACCCGTTATAAGAGCAAACAGCCCAGGAAGCGTTATCCTTATAGGGACACCCAACTATTGTAAAAATCTCATTTCCGCCGCACGTAATTCCATCAAATACGATAACATCATGTACACGCTGCATTTCTATGCCGCAACGCACAAGGACGATCTGCGCCGCGAGTATTCATCCGCGCGCGAGATGGGTCTGCCTATCTTCGTCTCGGAATGCGGCCTTTCGGAGTTGAGCGGGACCGGCAATCTTGACTTTGAATCAGCCGCTTCGTGGTTTTCACTCCTCGAAGAAAATAACACCAGTTATGCAATATGGAGCCTTTCTAACAAGAACGAGTCATCGGCTCTCCTGCTGCCCTCATACCAGCCTCCGCAGCCGATCGAGGCCAAAGATATATCGCGTGCTGGAAGATGGGTTTCGTCTCTTCTTAAAGGCGAGGACCCGCGTAACATTAACATACCTTCCGATCAGGGTATGTCCGAAGTGACTGCGTTCTTCTTAAAGATACTGCAGACCGAGGATCTTGATGTTGCAAAAGCATGGCCTCTTATTGCAGTTGCCACCGTCCTTTTTGTAACGATCTGCACCGTTATCGCGATGGCCGCTTCATCGAGGAGGACAAGGCACTACCATACTTACGATGATATCTACAGCAAAGAGGAACTTGACGCATCCTCCGACAGGGGCAGGATCCTACTCCAGCGAACCGTGATCATAGTGAGCGTATTCTTTACGCTGATGTATATAATCTGGCGCATACGATTTTCGGTCCCCGTAAAGGCGGGGTGGCTTGCCGTGACCGGAAACCTTCTGCTGCTTGCGGTTGAGATACTCGGATTCTTCGAGTCGCTGATCCTGTACAGGAATCTCATGGGGCTTCGCAAGCATCCGCTTCCGGATATAGCCGATGACGAATACCCGGATGTCGACATCTTCATCGCGACATACAACGAGCCGTGCGATCTTTTGCGCAAGACGATAAACGGATGTAATCATCTCAAGTATCCCGATAAGAATAAAGTGCACATATGGCTGTGCGATGACAACAGACGGCCCGAGATGAAGAAGCTCGCCGAACAGATGCATGTCGGTTATTTTGACCGTCCCGACAACAAGGGAGCCAAGGCCGGCAATCTCAACCACGCGCTCGGGCTGACCTCGTCGCCGTATGTCGTAACGCTCGATGCGGATATGGTACCGAGGAGCTGTTTCCTGATGAAGACGATCCCGTATTTTATCGATGCGAAGAAGAGGTCCGAAAAGCTTCCCGACGATAAGAAGATCACTCTGGGGCTTCTGCAGACGCCGCAGTGCTTCTATACTCCCGATGTGTTCCAGTATGCGCTCTATTCCGAGAAGACCGCGCCGAACGAGCAGGACTTCTTCTACCGCACTATCGAGGTTTCCAAAACGAGTTCGAATTCCGTTATATACGGCGGCTCCAACACAGTCATAGCGCGCGAGGCGCTCGATGCGATCGGGGGATTCTATACCGGATCCATCACCGAGGATTTTGCGACCGGAATGCTAATAGAGTCCGCGGGATATGTAAGTCTTGCAACACCCGAACCGCTTGCATCCGGAATGACCCCGAGTACATACAAGGAACATATCCAGCAGAGAAAGCGCTGGGGGCGCGGTGTCATCAGTACCGGCAAACAGCTTCATCTCATACGCCGCAAAGGCCTTTCGTTCATGCAGAAGCTGTCATACTTAAGTTCCGTCGTCTACTGGTATTCGTCCCTGAAGAACCTGATATATCTCATATCACCGCTGTTCTTCGCTTGCTTTGCGATCCCCGTGTTCAAGTGCGGATGGCTAGATCTTCTCATGTATTGGCTGCCGATGTTCATAATGCAGGACGTTGCGCTGAGGGTATTTTCCGGCAACGCCGTGTCGCTCAAATGGAGCGGTATATACGAGACGAGCGTTATGCCTCATCTTCTGATCCCTGTAATCAAGGAAACGTTCGGTATCACGACTTCCGTTTTCGAGGTCACGGACAAATCCAAGAAGAACATGAAGCGAAGGACAGACCTGCATTCGATGATGCCGTTCCTGATCCTGATCGCACTGTGCACGTTCGGTATAATTCGGTCGATATACATACTGACCGTGATAAAGGCGGTAGGTCTGTTCGTGCTGCTGTTCTGGCTTATAAGGAACACATATTTCCTTGTTATGTCGGTGTTCCTTATCGACGGAAGGGACGGTGAGAGCGATGACGTTACGGTGATCGATGCCGAGCCCGTTACGATCCGGGTCGAGGATGATGCGGACGGCAGGTCATGCGAGGGCATCACGACTTACATGACATCCCATAATCTGAAGGTGTTCATGGACGAGGCAGAAGGATTCCGTATAGGGGACCGTACCGAAGTCGAACTTGCGTCCGAAAATGAAAAAGTGAAGCTGTCATGCTTCACTACTTCGATAACATATTCAAGGCACAGGGATTCGTGTGTGCTCGGGCTTGAGATCATGAACCTTGATGATGTTGCGGATGAATACAACGAGATCCTCTACGACCGCATACCTACGCTCCCGCAGTCACTGACGCGTGACTACGGAATCGTCAATCATATGCTCAGGAACATCGCCCACAGAATACTCAGATAAGCCGTCAGATCATGATCCTTCCGGATGATCTTTCTTTATAAGAGTCTCCGGGAGATACTTGAATATCATCTTCTCAAGCTGCTGTGGATTGATCGGTTTCGTGAGATAATCATCAAATCCGTTCTCCATGTAGAACTCTCTCGCTCCCGAGATCGCATTCGCCGTAAGGCAGACCGAAACAGTTTCATGATTGATATTGTTCTCATCTCCCCTTATGACCGAAAGCGTCTCAATTCCATCCATCTCCGGCATAAGATGATCGATGAAAAGAATATCATATTTGTTGATCCTGGTCAGTTCTATACCGTTTTTAGCACTTCCGGCCGTATCTATCTTTATCCCGGTTTTTTTAAGGAGTCCTTTGAACACAACAAGATTGATCCTCACGTCATCGATCATGAGAACACGTGCATCGGGTGCGTTAAACTGCGGAACATAGTATTGCTGTTTTCCCGCAAGTGAATCCGATTCATTCTTGAAATCGCCGATCGGCTTACCGTTTATGATCTCCTGGCTCACCGCGAAGGAGAATTCCGATCCCTTGCCGTATTCACTCGCAACATGAAGATGCGATCCCATCATTTCAAGAAGGTTCTTTGATATGGCCATGCCAAGGCCGGTCCCCTCTATCTTGCGGTTTTTCTTGACATCAATACGCTCGAACTCGGTAAACAGTTTACCCATATCTTCCTTGCGTATTCCGATACCCGTATCCTTCACGGAGAATGCGATCATTGCCCTTTTATCGTCGGAAGCAACCTTGTCGAGTGTAACCTTGAAAGTAACACTTCCTTTTTCCGTATACTTTACCGCATTGGTAAGTATATTCGTGAGTATCTGTTTGAGTCTGCCCTCATCACCAAACAGTCCCTTCGGAAGTTCAGGATCAATGTCAATCCTGAATTCAAGACCCTTTTCATCCATCCTGACCCGGATAATGTTGATCAGGTCATTGAGCATTGTCACAGTATCATATTCTGCGGGAACGAGTTCCATTTTACCCGATTCGATCTTGGAAAAATCAAGAATATCGTTGATCAGACCAAGCAGCGAGTTACCCGCACTTTTGATCGTATTTGAATAACCCCGGATAGTATCGTCATCAGATTCCCGAAGGATCATTTCATTCATTCCGAGGATCGCATTTATAGGTGTCCTGATCTCATGGGACATATTTGACAGAAATGCGGATTTGGCTTCGCTTGCCGCAACAGCCCGCTCGGATAAATCTATGAGGCTGTCTCGCTCTTCTTTTTCCTTCGTTATATTCTCAAGCATCCACAGAACGTGTGCTACCTTTCCTTCAGCTGTACGTTCTGATACGATCAGTCTGGCTCTTACCCAGTTGCCGCCAAAGCTGTAGTACTCTATGGTAGCCGTATCCGTATCCTTCATTCTCTCGTCGAGCGTATCAAGATCAGTGAAATCAACCGCCATCTTCTTCGTCGGACTGTCCGGAAGCATGCTCATGACATTTTTGAACACTTCATTGGCATTGTGATCGACCATTTTGACAGCATTCGATATGGCGGGATTGACATTCTTGACTTCGGTAACGGTATTGTTCTGCAGATCGAATTCACAAAGCGACATGTAAATATCGGCTGATGATTTCAGAAGCGACTCCAGGCGTTTTGTTTTAAGATCTTTCTTGCCGGTATAAAACATTATGAGAGTAAATACGACCAGTGTGATCAGTATCGTCAGAACGCTGAACAGCACCATCCTCTTTGCCGGTGTGTATACCGTCTCCGAATCGGCGATCGAGATATCAACCCAGCCGTTACTGATCTGTACGACACTTGCCGTATAACTGGTGTCTCCGTAATCGAAATCAAACCCTCCATCCGAAACGTCCCTGAGGGCTATTTTATATGCCTCAGCGCCCGGTGAATCGGATTCCTCAAGGTAATTTTTCCCTATCTCTGAAATGTCGGTATGCGCTACCACCATCCCGTTGCCGCTGATCACCATATTGATCGAGTTGCCGTACTCTTTCGAATGGGCTTCAATGATCTCCTGTATCTTTCCCAGCATAACATCGAGAGCAACAACGCTCTCTCCGTCAGTCAGGCTCTTTGCAATCGTCATTACCATCTTGCCGGAGTACATATCAAGATACGGATTAACAAGAACGATCTCTCCGTTTCCGGCTATCGCTTCAGTGTACCACGGGCGGTCCGAAGCATCGAAGTCGGGCCCCGGGTCCCAGCCCGAGCCGTCATGATACACCCCGTGCATGAATGCATACAGACCTGTCGTATCTATAAACGTTGTGCTCTCAAGTATCTCTGTCTCCCGGGTAAGATAATTAAGATCCTCTCCCTCGGGCGCACCCTCGATTATCATCCTGTCAAGGGTATAGGCAGCCTCTTCGAGTGTATCCCTCCCGGACGTGAGATACATTTCTATCTCTGTCGAAGAGCGTCTCGCGTTGTGTTCTCCGTTCTCACGGATATTTCGTCTTGCATATGTCATAAGAAGTGAATGATAGACGATTATTATCGCTATAAACACAAGCGCAATAACGGGGAATATCAGAAATCTTTTGAATCCGTATACTCTGAACAAATCCCAGAAAGAAACCCGGGATTCCTCGGAAATGATCTTGTTTTTTGAGTTTTTTTCTTTCATATTACTCCTTATCACACTTCGTTTATGCTGATACATCCATTTTTCCCGCCATATGATCCTGTTCTGATCTGGAGATTCCAAAACGTGAAGCTTCATATCTCCAGTTCTTCTCAATTATATCTTTCATTTTCTTTAAACGATCATTTGCTTCAACAACTGTCAGCCTGAAAAAAGGCGCCGCTTCGATGGCTTCATGAGTATCCTTTGCATGGCTATTCATAATAGCCAATGCCAACTCCTCTTTATCAACACCCGGATTAATATCGTACCCCGGGGACAGCGACCA
The DNA here is from genome assembly GCA_017620055.1 of Lachnospiraceae bacterium. The sequence continues at coordinate 3,273 of JAFZRD010000142.1, read as the reverse complement.
TCCCGATTCAAGCAATACAAATCCGTGATTTCTCAGATGATCATCCGTATTAGATATAAGAATATTAAAAATCATTCTGTTCCATAATTCGCGAAGGTCCTCTTCGGGGTGGATGCATATCTCTTCTATGATCGAAGCTATATCCACATAGCTGATATCATCGTCGGAATCATCAGTCTGTCCCAGCATTGTCATTGCAGAGGCAAAATGAATTCGCGCATCTTTATTCCTGTCAAACCGTTTGGATAAAAAAGTACTTCCGTACGAGGACAGTTTCATTACACGGGCTTCAGGAACCTTAAGTCCGCATTTAACAGCAAGTTCATGGGCAGTCATTTCCCACGCACCGATATCTGTCTCATCATTCTTCGAAGGGAATTTAGCGATCCAAAGATTACCTTTTTCATCTATAACGTTAGCCTTCGGTCGGGCACCGCCAAGAGATGATCCGGGATCCACAAGGTTTTTAACCCATCTTGCTTCTTCATTATTATCTTCCATCTTTAACGAAGCATTTTCAAGATCCCTTAATTTTTCGATAGGCGGAGCAGCCATAATGCTTCGATCAGACATATAAACATCATTCTCAGGATCATAATATCTCAATGCGCCAATACGTCCGGGATCATTTACCCCAAGAATATAATCACTTTCCATAAGAGTCCTGCGCGGACGGTTTTGTTCTTTGGCTTCGATGCTTTCCCGTCGCATCATCAGTTTCCGTCCCCATCTGTCAGGGGCGGTATCACTCAGGAAGCCGAAGCAAGGCTTATCAGCCGACGGATATTGCCTCCCCGGAGCAGCAGATATATCCGGATCCATGATAAAACCGGGATATCTTGAAAGCCAAGACTCATCAAAAGAAAACGATATTACCTCGTTTCCTCTTGACCGTTCAATATAACATACTCCAATACGTTCCGGATCGTTTAACCATCCGGCATGAACTTCAAATGAATTGATCATTTTCTTTTATTCAACAGCTCTGAATCCTGTATTATCCTTCCCAGTTCATCGTCCCTGGCAAGTAGCGTGATATCGTTTGGCAAACCTATGGCCGCAAGAACTTTGGCATATATGCCTATTGCTACTCCGGGATCTCCTTTCTCAACCTTCCAAAGAGTTGCGCGACTGATTCCGGCTCTTTCGGCTATCAGATTTACTGAATACTTCCGTCTGAGTCTGGCAAGGCGGATCTGTTCACCGACAGTCTCAAGTTGCCTGATCGTTTTAGGCATGACAACTGCCTTGTTGGATTTCCTGGGTTTAGAGCCGTTTACAGGAGCATTCACTCTATCTAAATTATCAGATTTCTTTTTCATGTATATTATTATAAACGGTTTATTTGTTAAGGTCAATAATAAGAGACGAAAAGAGTATAGCGTTCAGCTATACTCTTTTTCAGCACATATATCATGTATATGTGAGTGGACCTGAGGGGAGTTGAACCCCTGTCCGAAAGCCCTTCCGTTAAGACTTCTCCCATCACAGTCATTTGTTAAAGATTCCCGGCGATGTAAGACAAATGACAAACCGGCAACGCCGGTAGCTTCATGTTTCTTCCGCCCGCTCAAAGCTTTGCAGGTGAAGTTCCCTACCTGGTTGATGCCGTATCCGCAAGCAGTAGGCTACCTGCGGGCGACACGCAGCGCTTAGGCTGCGAACGCGTAACTATTGTCTGCGTTTAAATTTAAGTTTCTCATTTGTTGACGCGGTATGAGGCCGCGGATGGCTATCCTAAGTTCTAGACCCCCGTCGAAACCGGTACAGGCCCGGAAGGAAGGAGGGGCCCTATTCACGAAGTGAATTGGGAAGATCCCTTCCTTCACGCGGAGCGCTCATCACCGAAGGTGATTCTAATGCGCGACGCTCCAATAAATACGGAGTCCTGATGTCTCCCTACTTTATTCTTTGTTTATAATCTCTCTCAGCCTCCCTCTTCTGATCTCTTGCCGCGATCGCTTCACGCTTATCGTAAAGCTTCTTTCCTTTCGCAAGTCCTATCTCCACTTTGCAAAGGCTCCCTTTAAGGTACACCTGCAAAGGAACGATCGTGTATCCTTTTTCCGTCAGCTTCCCGAGAAGTTTTCTGGTCTCCTGCTTATGAAGGAGCAGTTTCCTCGTACGGAGCGGATCCTTGTTGAAGATGTTGCCTTTCTCATACGGCGGGATATGCATGCCATATATGAAAGCCTCAAGATTCTCGATCCCGATGTATGACTCCTTTATTGAGCATTTACCCTGGCGGAGGGATTTTATCTCCGTGCCCGACAGCTCTATGCCGGCCTCGTACTTCTCCTCAATAAAAAAATCGTGATATGCTTTTTTGTTGTTGGCGATCAGTTTGATGCCACTGTTCTCTTTACCCATATCTTATATCGGCTTCTTTCTTTTTCAATTATATCACGGAATGAATGAGAATAGGGGACGGTTCCGAATTCTCATTTTTCAGAATCAACTGAACCTTTTGAATATCCCTCGGGAAAATGAGAATTCGGAACCGTCCCCTATTCTCATCGTCCCTTTTGACGCTAATATATATCCGTGTCAAGTGCGCTGACATCGTCCGCAAGGATGAAGTCCACCGCGCGGGTGGCAAGGTCGACCATATTGCAGACAACACGTATCTTCGTGCCGAGGGCGTAACGGCGGCCGGTTGAGCTGCCGACGAGTTCGTACGTATCCTCGTTGTATGTGAAATAGTCGCCTTCTATCTTCGATACATGCACCAGTCCTTCGACCGTGTTCGGAAGTTCAACATATATGCCCCAGTTAGTGACACCGCTGATCACGCCTTCATACACATCACCGATGTGATCCTGCATGAATTCGGCCTTCTTGAGCTTATCAACCTCTCGCTCGACATCATCGGCAACACGCTCCTGTCTGCTCGACTCGCTGCACACATCACTGAGAATCTTCCTGTAATGCTCCATACGCTCATCATTTAAGTCCCCGCGCAGGTACTCCTTGATTATGCGGTGGATCTGCAGGTCCGGATAGCGTCGTATCGGTGACGTGAAATGGCAGTAATACTTGAGCGCCAGGCCGAAGTGGCCCTCACAGCACGGCGAATACTTGGCACGCTGCATAGACCGGAGCGTCAGGCGGCTTATGAGCGATTCCTCCGGCGTATCCTCTATCCCGGCAAGAAGCTTCTGAAGCTCCTTCGGGTGCACCTCATCGCCCTTCACCTTGATCCCGTAACCGAAGTTTCTGATGAACGTTGCCAGTTTCCTGATCTTGTCCATATCGGGCTTCTCGTGGATCCTG
>JAFZRD010000141.1 GCA_017620055.1 Lachnospiraceae bacterium | reverse complement strand
GAAAGGATACGATGAGATGAACCTGACATATTCCCCGAAAGAGAAATACGATGTGTTCATCGCACTCGATGTGAGCTCACTCGACAGGCTCGGGGAGTCACAGTACTTCTTTGAGGCTGCGGATAAGACGATCTGCGTCGATCATCACGAGACGAATCCGGGACTTTGCGATGTCAATCTCGTCATGCCGCATGCATCAAGCACGTGTGAGGTCCTGTACGGAACGTTTGATAAGAAGTACATCGACGATGCCGTTGCTGAGTGCCTCTATACCGGCATAGTTCATGACTCCGGAGTGTTCCAGTATTCGAACATGAGCAAAGAGAGTTTTAACGTTGTCGGAGAGCTTATCGAATACAATTTTGACGGACCCGCGATAATACGAGGAACGTTTTACGAAAAATCATATGTCCAGAATCAGATCCTCGGACGGGCGCTTCTTGAGAGCATCCTGTTCATGGACGGTAAATGCATCGTGAGCATGGTCGACAGGAAGATGATGGACTTTTACCAGGTTCTGCCCAAACACCTTGAGGGGATCGTGAACCAGCTGAAGAACACGAGAGGTGTAGAGGTCGCCATATTCATGTATGAGATGGGGACGCAGCGCTACAAGGTCAGCATGAGATCCGAGGGACATGTCAATGTCGCAAAGGTGGCCGCGATATTCGGAGGCGGCGGACATGACCGTGCCGCGGGCGTGGAGATGAACGGAACGTACTATGACGTCATAAACGCTCTGTCGCGAGAGATAGAAAAACAGATGCCCGAGCGTTCCTGAAGTTATGAATGGATTAATTAACATCTATAAAGAGAAGGACTTCACGAGTCACGACGTTGTCGCAAAGCTTCGCGGGATCCTTCACACGAGGAAGATCGGGCATACGGGTACGCTCGATCCGATGGCGGAAGGAGTGCTCCCGGTCTGTATCGGGGGAGCTACAAAGCTCGTTGAGTCATTCACCGATGAGACCAAAGAATACGAAGCCGTCATGATCCTCGGCAAAACATATGATACGCTCGATGTAACCGGTGTGCTTACCGGGGAACGTGAAGTTATGTCAACCGAAGAAGAGATAAGATCCGCCGCTGCCTCGTTCATAGGCGGGTATGATCAGATCCCTCCGATGTATTCGGCCAAGAAGGTGGGCGGCAGAAAACTCTATGATATCGCCAGGAGCGGCGGTGTCGTCGAGAGGAAGAGCGTATTCGTGAACATATACGATATCGAGGTACTGTCCGTCGACATCCCCCGGGTAACGATAAGGGTTTGCTGCGGTAAAGGCACTTATATCCGCTCGCTCATTGATGATATGGGGAAAAAGCTCGGCTGCGGTGCGGCTATGGAGAAGCTGACACGAACGAGGGTAGGGAGCTTTTCTCTCGCGGATGCGCATAAACTTTCAGAAATAGAAACCGCCGCATCCGAAGGAAGAGTAGCTGATATCATCATAAGCACCGAAGAGCTTTTCAAAGAGCTTGAAGGAGTGCATACCGATGCCGGGGCATCAAAGCTTCTTGCAAACGGAAATGTGATAGCGGGATCGGTCGTAAGAAGACTCGCACCTTCGCTTTCGGGGAACGTGGCGAACGGTACGCGGGTCAGGATGTATGACAGTGAAGGTGTCTTCACGGGAATATACGAATATAAAATATCGGATGATATTTACAAACCTTATAAAATGTTTTTGGATAAGAACTGACAGGGAAGAGTAACATGAACATCATTTCGGGAACAACCGACTTCAAGATCCCCGAAGAGACCGTGGTCTCGATCGGGAAATTCGACGGGGTACATAAAGGTCACCTGGCGATAGTCAACAGGATGAAGAAATACATCAGAAGAGGGTACAAGACCTGTATCCTCACGTTTGACATACCGCCTTCAAGCCTCGGATTTGGGACCGACAAAGGAGTCCTTCTGACAAATGCCGAGAAGAGACATATATTCAATATACTCGATGTGGATTATTACATTGAGTTTCCTTTCTATGAGAAGACCGCATCGATCAGTGCGCAGGAGTTCATCGAGGAGTTCATAGTTGACAGGATGAACGCGAAAGCCGTTGTTGTCGGCCAGGACTGCACATTCGGACAGGGAGCGGCCGGAAATGCGCAGATGCTCCTTGATTACGGCCCCATATACGATTATGAGGTTGAGATAATAAACAAGATCAAGGACGGGAAAAGAGAGATCAGTTCAACCTATCTGAGGGAACTTGCCATGGACGGAAAGATGGGGAAGATCAAGGATCTTGCATTTTATCCGTACAATGTCAGGGGAAAATTCCGGCGTAATCCCGTAAAGGTCACCACGAGCATATTCTATTATGTGATGGACATTCCCGAAGAGAAGGCGATGCCGCTTTCCGGCGTATATTATTCCAAGGCCATATACGAGGATGAGATGTATGATGCCATAACAAACGTGAACGGAGAAAACAGAACGCTTGAGACATATATCTACGGCGGAGTCAGGGGAATCCAGCGTGCGGAACTTGCGATAGTACTGCTGGAATGGAAAAGGGAATTCCTGAAATTCTATAAGGTTTCGGACCTTAACCGCAAGATCAAGGAAGATGTATTTGAAGGGCAGAAGTGGCATAAGGAAAATGCCGCTGCCGTGTACGCAAAAATAAAAGAAATTAATCAACTTTAAAGGTTTACAAGCAGGTAAGCCTGTGGTAGAATAACGAATGTTGTGAAAACCTGTGCTTTGACAGCGGTTTCGTACCATGTCGCGGTACACGGGGTTAATCTTAAGAATCAGGCGTATGCCGAGGAGGATTTTATGATCACTAAAGAGAAGAAAGCTGCGATAATGCAGGAGTATGCAAGAGTTCCCAACGATACGGGTTCACCGGAAGTTCAGATCGCCGTTCTCACAGCGAGGATAGCTGAGCTTACAGAGCATCTGAAGGCCAACCCCAAGGATCATCATTCAGCAAGAGGTATGTACAAGATGATCGGTCAGAGAAGGGGACTTCTTGATTACCTTAAGAAGAAAGATATCGACAGATATCGTACTCTTATAGAGAAACTTGGTATCAGGAGATAATATCAACAAAAGGGACGGTATAGGCCGTCCCTTTGTGTGATTATTATAGTCATTGTCCGCATAAGTGGGATGGACTTTGACCGGTAGAAGAAGAGAGAAGAAGGAGAGAAAAATGTACAAAAGCTATTCAATGGAACTTGGTGGACGTACTCTCACCGTTGATGTCGGTAGAGTAGCAAAGCAGGCTAACGGCGCTGCGCTCATGCACTACGGTGATACGACTGTACTTTCCACTGCGACCGCTTCAGAAAAACCCAGAGAAGGAATTGATTTCTTCCCTTTAAGTGTTGAATTTGAAGAAAAGATGTATGCGGTAGGCAAGATCCCGGGAGGCTTCAACAAGCGTGAAGGTAAGGCGAGCGAGAACGCTGTTTTGACTGCCCGCGTTATCGACCGTCCGATGAGACCTTTGTTCCCGAAGGATTACCGCAATGACTGCACACTTAACAACCTCGTGCTGTCAGTTGATCCCGAATGCCGTCCCGAGCTTGTTGCAATGCTCGGTTCAGCGATCGCAACCTGTATTTCCGATATCCCGTTTGACGGTCCCTGCGCTACGACGCAGATCGGTATGATCGACGGACAGTTCATCGTTAATCCGAGCCAGGAGCAGTGGAAGACGGGTGACCTTAATCTTACCGTTGCATCAACAAAGGAAAAGGTCATCATGATCGAGGCAGGTGCGAACGAGATCCCTGAGGCGAAGATGATCGAAGCCATCTATATGGCACATGACATCAACCAGCAGATCATCGCTTTCATCGACAAGATCGTTGCCGAGACAGGCAAGCCCAAGCATGAATACACAAGCTGTGCGATCCCTGAGGAGCTGTTCGCCGCTATCCGCGAGATATGCCCTCCCGATGAGATGGAGACAGCCGTATTTACCGATGACAAGCAGACAAGAGAAGAGAACATAAGGCAGATCACCGCAAAGTGCGAGGAGAAGTTCGCAGAGAACGAAGAGTGGCTCGCGATCCTCGGTGAGGCCATTTACCAGTATGAGAAGAAGACGATCCGTAAGATGATCCTCAAGGATCACAAGCGTCCCGACGGGCGCGAGATCACGCAGATCCGTCCTCTTGCAGCTGAAGTCGATATCATTCCGAGAGTTCACGGAAGTGCGATGTTCACGCGCGGACAGACACAGATCTGCGACATCACAACACTCGCACCTCTTTCGGATATGCAGAAGGTTGACGGACTTGATTCCTTTGAGACTTCAAAGAGATACATCCATCACTACAACTTCCCTTCATATTCCGTAGGTGAGACAAAGCCTTCAAGAGGTCCCGGCAGACGTGAGATCGGACACGGAGCTCTTGCCGAAAGAGCACTCATTCCCGTGCTTCCTTCCGAAGAGGAGTTCCCTTACGCGATCCGCTGCGTATCCGAAACATTCGAGAGTAACGGTTCCACATCGATGGCCAGCACATGCGCAAGCTGTATGTCACTGATGGCTGCCGGTGTTCCTATCAAGAAGATGGTGGCAGGTATCTCATGCGGACTTGTTACGGGTGATACGGATGATGATTTCGTACTTCTTACCGATATCCAGGGTCTTGAGGACTTCTTCGGAGACATGGACTTCAAGGTAACGGGTACAACGGACGGTATCACAGCCATTCAGATGGATATCAAGATCCACGGTCTTACAAGACCCATCGTTGAAGGCGCTATCGCAAGATGCCGCGAGGCAAGGCTCTTCATCATGGATAACTGCATGAAGCCCGCTATCGCAGAGCCCAGAGCAACGGTCAACGAATATGCTCCCAAGATCATCCAGATCAGGATCGATCCCGAGAAGATCGGTGATGTTGTCGGACAGCGCGGCAAGACGATCAATGCGATCATCGAGCGTTGCGGCGTGAAGATAGACATAACCGATGACGGTGCCGTAAGCGTATGTGGTACGGATCAGGCAGGCATGGATAAGGCCATCGATATGATCAAGATCATTACGACCGATTTCGAAGCAGGCCAGATCTTCACCGGTAAGGTCGTATCGATCAAGGAGTTCGGCGCATTCGTCGAATTTGCACCCGGTAAAGAGGGTATGGTTCATATTTCCAAGATCGCCAAGGAGAGGATCAACCACGTTGAGGATGTTCTCACACTTGGAGACGTCGTTACGGTCAAGTGCCTCGGCAAGGACAAGATGGGCCGCATGTCATTTAGCATCAAGGACGCAATGGCCTGACGGAAACAGACAATAAGTTATAAGCGTTTAAACGGTCGCAGACAGGTTCTGCGGCCGTTTTTATTTGCCCTGTAACGATACAGGCTCATGCTTCGCCATGGATAACATGAGGAATTGTCAGATATTTATATAAAAAAACGTGCGTATATTCAGAGGAGGGTCATAAGATTCCTGCCGTTATAAAAGGTAAATCAACAACAAATATAAGGTTATCCACAAATGTTGAAAAAATGTTAGTATAATATAATAAATACAAATCAATTAATAACATACGTCATAAAACGCGTAAAATTAAGACTTTTCCGTCGGACGGGTTTTACATAATCTGACGATTCGAACGAATTTTTGCCACCGGCCCCTGAATTGTGGATAAAACACGCAAATTATGTGAAATTCCGATAATTGATGCAATTTTTGCATGATTTCAAACAATTTAAAGGTCATAAAATATGGCTGTTATTGTGACGTAAACAGCGAAGAATTTGCCCCTCCGCCTTAACAACATGCACGGTTATGTGATAGAATAAATCGGTTAATGTCGTGTTTTATATATGAGGATACGAATATGGCAAAAAGAGTGATACTTATAGTAATGGACAGTTTCGGGATCGGTGAGGAGCCTGATGCGGCCGAGTTCGGAGATGCCGGCACCAATACCCTCAGATCCTGTACGAAGAGTGAATACTTTGCGGCACCGAACCTCGCGAGAATGGGCCTTCTTAAGATAGACGGGGTTGAAACCGCCTCAAAGCTCGCGGAACAGGATATCGAGCCCTCCGGTACATATGCAAGACTTCGGGAGAGATCAATGGGAAAGGATACCACGATCGGGCACTGGGAGATCGCAGGCCTGATATCACCGGATCCGTTGCCGACATATCCCGACGGATTCCCGCCGGAGGTCATAGATGAGTTCGAGGCACAGACGGGCAGGAAGGTGCTCTGCAATCTTCCTTATTCGGGAACAAAGGTCATTAACGATTACGGAGATGAGCATGTGCGTACGGGAGATCTGATCGTGTACACATCGGCCGATTCGGTGTTCCAGATCGCCGCACACGAAGATATCGTACCGTGCGAGCAACTGTATGAATACTGTCGCATCGCAAGACGGATCCTGACAGGCAGGCACGGCGTCGGAAGAGTCATCGCAAGGCCGTTTATCGGAACGAGCGGTAACTATACGAGAACGCCGAGAAGACATGATTTCTCGCTTGAGCCGCCGAAAGACACGATGCTGGACGTTCTTAAGGATAACGGAAAGGACGTTATAGGAATAGGAAAGATCCATGACATATTCGCGGGTAAGGGCCTGACGGAATACACATACACTTCGGGCAACGAAGACGGCATCGCGAGGACGCTCGAATATATGGACAAGGATTTTGACGGGCTCCTGTTCGTCAATCTGGTCGATTACGACATGCTCTACGGCCACAGACGCGATATCGACGGATATGCAAAGGCGGTTGCATTCTTCGATGCAAAGCTCCCTGAGATAGTGGCAAAGCTTCGTGAAGACGATATCCTGATGATCACGGCCGACCACGGATGCGATCCCGGATATCTTGCGACAACGGACCATACAAGGGAATACGTACCGCTGCTGTGCTGCGGGAAGGATTTTGCCCCCGCGAAGGGCACAAAAGGCGGTAATCTCGGCACAAAACCGACATTTGCGGACATTGCCGCAAGCGTTCTGGCGTATCTGGAACTGCCGGATGAGCAGAGAGAGCGCATTTCGGGCGAGGATATTATCACAAAATGACGCTTGTTAATGCGTGCTAACAGATTAATTACAATATATTGTATAAAAGCAGCTGATATCGGCACAGATAACGCAATAAATAACGGAAACGTACCAAAGCATATGTGACAGAAAATCCCGACCGGTACGGTCAACGTTTTTCGAGATAAATTACATATGATATTCAAGGTTTTCACCAGAAAAATGAGGATTAAATAACACCATGTCAGATAAACAACTGAAGAACGAGATAGAAAAGAGAAGGACGTTCGCGATCATATCGCACCCCGATGCAGGTAAGACAACCCTTACCGAGAAGTTCCTCCTGTACGGGGGCGCGATCAACCTGGCGGGAAGCGTAAAGGGAAAGGCTACGGCAAGGCATGCTGTATCCGACTGGATGGAGATAGAGAAGGAGCGTGGTATTTCGGTCACTTCATCGGTGCTTCAGTTCAATTACGGCGGATTCTGCATCAATATACTTGATACTCCGGGACATCAGGACTTCTCGGAGGATACGTACAGAACGCTTATGGCAGCCGATTCGGCGGTCATGGTAATAGATGCCGCCAAAGGTGTCGAGCCGCAGACAAGGAAACTCTTCAAAGTCTGCGCGATGAGAAAGATCCCGATCTTTACTTTCATGAACAAGCTCGACCGCGATGCGATGGACCCGTTCGAACTTCTCGATGATATAGAAAATGAGCTCGGGATACCGACGTGTCCTATGAACTGGCCGATCGGATCGGGCAAGGAGTTCAAGGGCGTATATGACAGACAGCGCCAGATGGTCGTTGTCTATTCCGATACACAGAAGGGTACGAAGGAAGGGCATAAGGAGGAGATACCGCTCTCAGACAGTGACGCGCTTCTTGAGGTTCTGGGACAGAGCGCATTTGACAAACTGATGGAGGATGTGGAACTTCTCGACGGCGCAGGAAGCGAATTCTCAAGGGAAGAAGTCGATGCCGGAATGCTCTCGCCGGTCTTCTTCGGTTCGGCCCTTACGAACTTCGGAGTTGAGCTGTTCCTTCAGAACTTCCTGAAGATGACACTCTCACCGCTTCCGAGGACAGCCGATACCGGTGTGATAGATCCCGTATCGGATGATTTTTCCGCATTCGTGTTCAAGATACAGGCCAATATGAACAAAGCGCACCGGGACAGGATAGCGTTCATGAGGATCTGTTCCGGGAAGTTCACCGCCGGAATGGAAGTGCTGCAT
>JAFZRD010000140.1 GCA_017620055.1 Lachnospiraceae bacterium | reverse complement strand
GCGAAGTATGGATCGCTGGATTTCTTCCATCTTCTCAAGCTGTTTGTTAAGCTTAAGTACCGACATCGTTGTGAGAACGATATCCGCAATAAATGTCGTATAAAGCAAAGCGAGAATTATCCATCCGAACCTTTCGGGAATATGTGAAGTTATCCTCTCTATACCCGGATGCACGATCCTCAGAACGAATGCGATCCCCAGTCCCCAGATGATCGAGAATCGCAGACAGATGTATCCGCGGAAATTGAACTTCTCGGCGCTGTAGTTCCACCATCTCGCATGAAAGATCATGTCAAGCGCCGCTCCCGCGATAAGCTCGACAAGCGTTGAGAAAGTGATACCGATCACGAACAGCACCCACACCGAAGCCGTCTCGATGTTCCCGCTGTATCCCAATGCGGATCCGACATGCCTGACTACGGCAAGGACACTTAGTACACCGCACCCGTATACCGGGCACAGAGGCCCGTTCAGGAAGCCGCGGTTAACTACTTTGCCCAGAGTGACCGCATGAAAACTCACCTCGATCATCCACCCGATGACCGAATAGATCATAAAAAAGTTAAGGACCTGATACAAGCTCATAGTCTGATATTCTCTTCCTTAAGGATCTCGGCAACAAGCACGCGTTCGTCCATCGGATGCTTGACACCCTTGATCTCCTGATAGTCCTCGTGGCCTTTTCCGGCAAGGACAATGATATCGCCGGGCTGACCGTTTTTGATGCAGTATCTGATCGCTTCCTTGCGGTCGGGAATCTCTATATACTCTCCGTCCGTTTTGTCTATCCCCGTTTTGATATCCGCGATTATCGCAAGAGGATCCTCGTTACGCGGGTTATCTGACGTTATCACGCTGAGGTCCGCAAGACGCCCGGACACCTCACCCATCTCGAAGCGCCTGTTCCTGTCACGGTTCCCGCCGCAACCGAACAGACACACGAGCCTTGAGGGTCTGTACTCGCGAAGTGTCGTAAGCAGGCTCTCAAGCGCCATCGCATTGTGCGCGTAATCTATCAGCATCGTAAAATCATCGCTCACCTTTACGGGCTCGATCCTGCCCTTCACATGCCCCTTAGGAAGGCACGCCTGTATCGTTTCGGCCTCTATCCCGAGAACGTCGCAAACGGCAACGGCACACAGTCCGTTATAGACCGAAAATCGCCCCGGCATGTTTATCTTTACCGGATAATCTGCACGCCCCTTAACATCGAATTCCATCCCGAGGTGCGAACCCTCTCCGGTAAACTTCACGTTATCGGCATAATAATCCAGTCCTTTTTTGAATCCGTATCTGATCACATCGCATGTGGCCTTTTCAAGTATCCTGTCAACGTGCTCATCGTCGCCGTTAACGATACCCGTTTTACACTGCGAAAAGAGCATTGCCTTACAGTTCAGGTAATGATCGAAATCGGTATGCTCGTTAGGTCCGATATGATCGGGTTCGATGTTCGTAAATATCCCTATATCAAAGTTGATCCCGAGCGTCCGGTGGAGCATCAGGCCCTGACTGCTGACCTCCATAACGACGGTATCACAGCCTCCGTCAACTATATCGCGGAGCATCTTCTGAAGGACCGGGGAATCGGGGGTCGTATTGACAGCCGGGATATGCTTATCGCCTATTATCGTCTCAATCGTTCCGATAAGCCCTACCTTGCGTCCGGCCTGCTCAAGGATCGATCTTATCAGGTAAGTTGTCGTCGTCTTCCCTTTTGTTCCGGTGATACCGATCGTCGTAAGCCTGTCCGCGGGATAGTCGTAATATGCGCATGCTATGTGCGCCATAGCGGCTCTGGTGGATTCAACCTTTATTATCGCCGAATCCTTCGCTCCTTCGGGAAGATCGAGCTCATCAAGAGGCTTTTCAACAACGATGAGTGCGGCCCCATTATCAACAGCCTGCGACGCACACGAATGTCCGTCAAAGTTTGCACCCTTTATACAGACGTACACGCATCCTTCAGACAGTTTGCGGTTATCGGTAACAAACTCACCGTACTCCCTGTCCGTGGAGCCCGCGAGCACCTCATAATCAAAATCCTTACAGAGTTCTTTGAGCGTTTTCATGATTTGCATCCTCGTTTATCTTCAAATTGTGAACAAAAATCACTTCACATTTCACTTTTTGAACACAGATTAAACACAATTATACTTTATCATATGATTCAGATAGTCGATGAACACTCACTATCTCCCCCTCATAAAGACGGAAAAGGTCTCCTCCCCCGGAGGCCTTTTCTGATGTTGTTGTCTATGTCAGCATATAATCCCTGATGATGAGCTGTACGCTCCGTCTTCCCTGATATTCGTTGAATCCCGCCTGATACAGTACCGATACCGTTTTACTGTCCTTCAGCTCTTCATATGCCTCTGCCGCGTTGTCAAAGCATACGGCATCGATCACCTTGGTATTTCCTGCGGCGTCCGTTCCCTCAAGCTTTAACTTTAATACCTTCCTTTCGGACCCGAACAGATCGATCCTCCTTACGGGCACATCCTTCTGGGCAAAGAGCGGTCTCGGATTGGCGATCCCGAACGGCTCAAGCGTTTCGAGTTCCTCCACGAGGGCATCGTCTACATACCCTACAGGCAGAGGGATGTCTATCTTCATCTTCTCGACAAGATCGTCGTCGGTAAGCGTGCAAAGTTCGTTAAGCCTTATGCGCAGAGTTTCCGCCGTGCCTGCGTTCATTGACAGGCCCGCCGCCATCTTGTGTCCCCCGAACCTTGTGAACAGGTCCCTGACCCTGCAAAGCTCGTCATACATTGAATATGCTTCCGTCGATCTGCCGCTTCCCTTTATGTTTCCTTCGGCATCGTCAGTAAGGACTATCGACGGCTTGTAAAACCTCTCGCGAAGCCTTCCCGCGACTATTCCGGCTATACTCTCATGACATTCGGGAATATATACAACAAGTACCCTGTCACCGGCATACTCTTCCTCCGCTTTCTTTATCGCCATGTTGGAGTACGCCTCGGTCAGATTCCTGCGGCTCTTATTCAGCTCAACAAGTTCTCCCGCCCTTTTACGAGCTTCCTCCGGATCCTCCGAAAAGAACAGCTCAAGCGCCGCATCCGCGGTCTCAAGGCGTCCCGTCGCGTTTATACAAGGGCCGAGAACGAAGCCGATATGATATGCCGAAATGCTTCCGGCCTTCAGTCCCGTAGCATCGATGAGTGCGCGCATCCCTG
>JAFZRD010000139.1 GCA_017620055.1 Lachnospiraceae bacterium | reverse complement strand
CAGAATAGTCCTTCCAATCCTTTGCAGCAAAAGTTTCTCTCATGTGTCCGCTCTTTTCCGGCATGCTCTGCACGAATTCGGCAAGAAGCGACCTGTAGAGACCTGCATTGTTATCGCAGAATTTTAGTCCGGTGACGGGATCGATGAGTGCGACGCGAAGTCCTTCAAATTCCTCTGCCGCCTGCTCGGCATTACCGCTTCCCCTTTCGGCATCCGTCCGCTCTATCTTGTCATCCGGAATGAATCTATAAAGCATCCTTTCAAGCGTGTGGCTGTCAACCGGTTTGGTGATATACTCCGAAAATCCTTCGGCAAGATACTTCTCTCTTGCACCTACTACTGCGTCCGCGGTCAGGCATATGACAGGCACATCCTTACTCGCACCGTCGGAAGTATCCCTTATCGCGTGAAGGGCCTGTGTTCCGTCCATTCCGGGCATACGCTGGTCCATAAGGATAACATCGTACTTATTCTCCTTTGCCATCTCAACAGCTTCGGCTCCGCTGTACGCGGCATCGAAACGGATCATAGTATCCTTCATGAGGTTTACGACAACAAGAATGTTGATCTTTGTATCGTCGACAATAAGGACCCTGGCATCGGGAGCACTGAATGATTCACGGTACTCTTCAGCCTCTGTTTCTCTTTCTTTTGTTTTTGATCCGAGATCGCCTATCGGTTCACCCGATACGACCTTCTGGGGGATCGTAACGGTAAATGTCGAACCTTTTCCGTAAACGCTATCAACTTCGATCTTTCCGTCCATCATGTCGAGAAGACGCTGTGTTATGACAAGCCCGAGTCCGGTACCTTCAACGGTACTGTTTCTGTCCATCTCCAGACGCTGGAACCTTGTGAACAGTTTATCGAGATCATCTTTCCTGATACCGATCCCCGTATCCTTCACGGCAAACCTAAGCAGGATCTTTCCATCATCTCGAACCGATCCGCCGACAGTGACTCTCACTGAACCTTTCTCGGTATATTTGATCGCGTTTCCGAGTATGTTCGTAAACACCTGTCTGATCCTGACTTCGTCTCCGCAAAGCTCATCGGGAACGGAACTGTCAACATCTATAGTCACTTCCAGACCCTTATCACCGGCCCGAAGATGTGCCATCTCGCGAAGACCGCTAAGCATATCGCTGAGCCTGTACGGAGCTTCAACAAGGTCCATACGGCCCGCTTCTATCTTTGAAAAATCGAGTATATCATTGACCAGAGCTAGAAGATTGTGTCCGGCATTATCAACCTCGCCTGCATACACGACAATGTTTCTGACCGACTCATCGAAAGATGCGTCATCCTTTTGGTCTTCCTGGATCTTGCGTCCCTCACGGAGTATCATCTCATTCATACCGAGCACCGCATTTATCGGAGTCCTGATCTCGTGAGACATGTTTGCAAGAAAATCACTCTTTGCGTTATTGGCACTCTCGGCACGGACTTTTTCCTCGAGAAGCTGTCCACGGGAACGCACAAACGGTCTGACCGTGATGAAGGACAGGAGCGCCGCAACAAGAAGACAGATCAGAAGTATTATCAGGTAACTGATGACGGTCGATCGCATCTGCGCATACTGCTGGCTCTCAAACCAGTCCGCCGAAAAGTCCACGGCAATGATGCCGGCAACATTTCCGTCAGAATCGAACACGGGACTGTATGCACTGTAGAACTTGCCCCATTTATCGGAATATGGCACCTCATCCACTGCCGCCTTTCCGTCGCCCGCGCTTGATAGCGCGTCCGTATACTTGACGCTGTCGCCGTATGAGGCAGGGCTCACCTGGTCGAGATCCATCGTGAAAATGAAGTTTCCATCGCCTTCTTTCTTGATGCTGTATATATACTCGAGTTCGACGTTATCCCTGAATACCGCAAGCTTTTTATAAAGCGCATTGTACTCGTCGCTGCCGACTTCCTCTTCCGATAGCTTTGCAAGATAATCGCCGTCAACCGAACCCGCAGCACAGTTTGCTATATCAAGCATCCTCTGCTGTATGGCCTTTCTGATGCCGTCCCTGGCCCTGTAAACGGAAACGGAGCAGAACAGTATACTCGATATGAGCAGGATCACCTCGACCATGATAATGATCTTGGTCGAAAGGCTGTTGCCTGTTGTTTTGTCTCTGTTACGAAACGCCAACTGTCTCTCTCCTCTTTTTCCTGATAATCTGCAATACGATCCCTACGGCTATAAATGCCAGTCCGAGCGCATCGGTGAGTGTACCCGGGAATATGAGCATGATGCCTCCCGCGATGAACAGAAGACTTTCAATGATCGCCATATCGGTGATGAAATAACCTTCAAGCGCGGATGCCACTCCGACTATACCTATGATCGCCGTGAAATAGATCATTATCACGCTCGCGATATCGGTATCTATGAGCAGCATTTCGGGATTGAAACAGAATATGTACGGTATCAGGAATGCACCGACCGCCATTTTCGTTGCGGCAAGAGCCGTACGCATAGGATTCGATTTGGCGATCGCACTTCCCGCATATGCCGCGAGTGCAACAGGCGGGGTGATATCCGCAACTATACCGAAATAGAATACAAAGAAATGAGCGGCAAGTATCGGCACACCCATTCTTGTCAGGATAGGTGCACAAGTCGCTGCCATGATACAGTATGTAGCCGTCGTCGGAACACCCATCCCGAGTACGATACAGCACAGCATTGTAAGGAACAGTGCGATGAACAGCCTGTCTCCCGCCACTGCAACTATCGCGTTTATCATCTCGTTGGCCAGACCCGTCATCGTGATCGTTCCCGAAATGATACCGGCTACACCGCACGCCGCACCTACCGTGATCGTGCCTCTACCTCCGACCTCAAGTGCCTCAAAGAACTTCTTTAAGGTAAATCTGTTGCCGGTCACAAAGCCGTCGATCACACCGACTATTATGGCAGCGGCTATCGAATATGCAGCGGCTCTCTGCATCGTCATGATGTTCTTAGATACAAGGATAACGAGCAGTATGAGCGGCACAAGCAGATATATCTTCTTTAAGAGTTTACCCGGATGAGGAAGTTTTTCCTTCGGTATTCCCGTAAGGCCGTGTTTCTTCGCTTCAAGATGGACAGCTATGAATATTCCGGTAAAGTACAAAACTGCGGGGAATATCGCCCGAAGCAGTATATCCGAATACGGTACTCCGATTATGTCCGCCATCAGGAACGCGGCGGCACCCATTATCGGCGGCATGATCTGTCCGCCTGTTGACGCAGCGGCTTCGACGGCTCCGGAGAACTCGGGCTTGTATCCGGTCTCCTTCATCATAGGGATGGTTACGGACCCCGTCGTTACGGTGTTACCTACCGATGAACCGCTAACCATTCCGCAAAGAGCGGATGAGATGACCGCAACCTTCGCGGGACCTCCCGCAAATCGTCCTGCTATGCAGTTTGCCAGATTGATGAACAGTTCGGATATTCCGGTGCACTCCAGGAATGCCCCGAATATTATGAACACGACGATGTATTTCGAGCAAACGTTTATCGGCGTCGACAATATCCCGGTCTTGGCATAGAACAGATTCCTCACAAGATATTTGAGTCTTCCGACCATGGAAGGATTGGTCAGTCCGTAAATGAGCGCATATGCGATGAAGAACATGGCAACGATCAGGATCGGCCAGCCGACGCTTCTTCTCGTCACTTCAAGAAGTGCCGCGATACCTATCACGGCTATTATTATCTGATAAGGCAGAAATCTCGTACCCTGCTGGATTATCTGCTCGGCACTGAAAGTGTAATACAAAAACGCTCCCGCGCCGGCTATCATGCCGACGATATCGTACCACGGCATGTGATTTTCTCTGTTATTGCTCTTGTCCGCGGGATAATACAGAAATCCCAGGAGCACGATGAGGCCCATGAAAGATGTCAGCCTGATCTCCTCTAGAAATGTCGCGAACAGAGTCACCCATATACAGAAAAGCGAGAAACATATAAGGACGATCTTAACGATCAGTCCCGGTGTTCCGGTCCATATACGGACATTGGATTCGCGGTCATATTTCTTCATGACCTCTTCTATATCGGTCTGCTGTGCTTCGTATACTGCGTTGTCGTCAACCTGATTACTCATATCTTTCCTCACTGTCTGCCGGGTTATTTCTGTGTATTTACTTCGATGCCGCACTCCCTGTAATAACGGGCGGCACCCTCATGAAACGGGACCGTTATGCCTGATGTCGCGTTTTCAACGGACAGTTCCTCACCTTTGGCGTTTTCCTTTGTGATCTCATCCTTGTGGTCGAATATCGCCTTCGTCAGCTGATATACACAATCCTCGTCAAGCGCTTCGTCAACGATGAGTGTAGCCTTGATCGTGATCGTCTCGACAGGCTCACTCTGCCCCGGGTAAGTATCCGCCGGTATCTGCATCGGAGCGTAATACGGGCAGAGCTTCATGATATCATCGCGAAGTCCTCCCTCGATAGGTATCAGGAACACACCGTTTGTTGTCGCAAGTTCCGTGATCGCCGAAGTCGGTGCACCCGCAACTATGAACGCTGCATCGATCTGTCCGTCCTTGAGGGCTTCCTTACTGTCATCAAAGCTCTGGTACTGCGGTTTGATATCGTCAACCGTCATGCCCGCACCCTCAAGCACATCCATCGCGTTAAAGTACACGCCCGATCCGGGTGCGCCTATCGATACGCTCTTTCCTTTAAGATCGTCCACGGTCCTGATATCCTCATTCATCGTGATCAGCTGGACAGTCTCCGCATACAGAGCGCCGAGCACGCGAAAATCACGGCACGGACCGTCCGTCTCAAACGATCTGCTGCCCTCCCATGCGTAGTTCATAACATCGGACTGCGTAAATCCTATCTGATAGTCACCGTCTCCTATGCTCTGGATATTGGCCTTGGATGCAGCCGTGGAGACCGCGGTGACGCTGTAGTCGGTATAATTCTTCATGTACTGCGCAAGCACACCGCCGAACGCGTAATATGTCCCTGACGTTCCGCCGGTTCCCATCATCATGCGCGTCCCGCCGCACCCCGCCAGGGCCGGCATCATAGCTGCAAGACAGAGGCAGCAAATGTTTCTAAGAAGTTTTTTCATAATGGATCTCTCTCCGTTTTCCCAAATAACACAAAGAACATTTTACAAAGTTTTCGTACCGCTTTCAACAAAATAAATAAACGTGTTACAATTATGTCCATGAAGAATGTGAAAAACAATAAATCACTGAAGATACTGCTGATCGCGTTAGGCATAGCGGCAACTCTCGGGCTCGTAATATTCTTTGTAAGAAGTACCTCGCCGCAATATGCGGGCGGTCGCAGTCTTGTCATAACGAACCTTGATGTCGGAAAGGCTGATGCGGCGATCGTCTGTTACGGGGATATTACGGGGATCATCGACACCGGCAAGGACGATGCTTTCGATACGATAGACGATTGGCTGTCGGATCATGAGATCACTTCGATCGATTACATGATACTGACTCACTTTGACAGGGATCATATAGGAAGCGCCGTCAGGATACTCCAGAGTTACCCGGTCGGGACAGTGTATTATCCCGATTACGTCAGCGAAAAGAAAGGCTACGCTCCTCTTATGGAGGAACTTGATAAGAACGTGGAAGGACGTAACGCTGTCGCGGTGAGCTCCAAAATGAGCGTTACATTTGACGGACTCGAGCTTGAGTTTATGCCTGCGGATGATCCTGCACCGCTTCTTGCCGGCAAGAAGCCCGACAACAACATGTCCCTTATGTGCCGGTATGATCTTGGCAGCAAAAAGCTGCTCTTTACCGGAGACGTTGAAGGTGACCGTATCGAGCAGCTTAATGCCGGAAATGATGATGTATCCGCCGATTGGATCAAACTTCCCCACCACGGCGGTTATGAAAAATGCGAAAAAGAATTCCTCAAAAGAGTGTCTCCGTCATTCGGAGTGATAAGCACGAACTCGGAACGCGAGGCCGATGAGCATCTGATCAGTTTCCTCGAGAAACACAACATCGTTTACTACATTACCGAAAACGGAAACGTCACGACCGTATGCGACGGAAAGAGTCTGGCGGTTACACAGGAATGATCTACTTCTTTATGAGCTTAACGTTTCTGATATGAACCGTCGCGGTTGATCCCTGTTTACCCATATTGAATTCTACACGTCCGTTATCGTCGGTCTTGTCCTTCATCTCAACATCAAATGTAAACGTCTGCCACTCGGGCGTAAGATCTACCGGTGTGTCCGGGAAATACCTTATCCAGTTCACATCGGGAGCCGTGATCGCGGGCTTTATCGTACGCGGCTCATCGGCACAAGCTTCAAATGAGAATTCGTATGAACAGCCTTCCTCCATCGGCATCTTCGGCTGAACGAGCTGTACCGAGTACTCTTCCGTACCTTCGTTCGTCGAGGTTATTATGATCTCATGATCTCCGATCTCGGCACTTCCCTCTCCTCCGTTAAACAGCAGGAATTTCCAATTCTCGTCGTCGGTCAGATCTTCCTTCTCGGCAAAGTCTCCGTTGTAAACAAAATTACCGCTTTCGTCGGACTGGCGAAGTGACACTTCTTTAACGGGCTTTGTAACGTTCTCGTCATATGAATCTTTCTGGAATATACGGACATAATCAACATACATGCATGCATGTTCATCAAAAACGGTGCTGTCGTCGGGATCACCCGGCCAGTCGCCTCCGACCGCGACATTAAGTATCACATGGAAAGGCTGGTCGAACGGCGCCGGATAAGGTTTCTCCTCTTCACCGCTTACTGCGCTGAACCAGTCGTTCTCGCTGTGATACTGCACACCGTCGCAGTACCAGCGTATCTCTCCCGGCTCCCATTCTATCGCGAACACATGGTATTCATCGGCAAAATCACCCGATGAAAGATCATACATCCCCTGACTCTGCTTGTGCGGTTCCCCGTAATGAAGCGTACCGTAATTGACCTTGGTGCTGTCTCCGAGTACTTCCATAATATCTATCTCGCCGCACTTGGGCCACTGTCCGTAGTAACTCTCATCCTGGGGCATCATCCAGAATGCCGGAAGGAATCCTTTGCCCCTCGGGACTTTGATCTTCGCTTCGAATCTTCCGTACTTGTAATCGTGTTTGTTCTGCGTATTGACGCGCCCGGATCTGTATGCGACAAGTCCTGATTTTTCGATCTTCACCGGACGGATCACGAGTTCTCCGTCCCTGACGAACGCATATTCATCGCTCGGAACATACTCCTGAAGTTCATGGTTGACCCATCCCGGTTCGTGTGTTTCCCGGTTCCAGTCTTCTTCACTGAGGGTGTCGCCTTCGAATTCATCCGCCCATACGAGATGATAACCTTCGGGTATCTCGATATCCCCGCTCACCTCTTCAGCAGTGCCGGCTTCTTCGGATCCCGTTTCGGTGCCGGCCTCTTGCGCGGGTTTTTCGGAAACAGCAGCTCCACCCGCTGCCGGCATGCATCCCGTCATGGTCATGGCAAACACCACTATCGGTATGATCAGTCTCTTCTTCATTTGATATCCTCCATGTGATCTATTTTACTGATTGCCTGTTTATCATTTTGAAAGAATGGCGATCTCATCTTCCGTAAGTTCGCGATACATTCCTTCACGAAGATCAGGATCAAGATTCAGCTCTCCTACCGACAAACGCTTCAGGTATGTTACCTTTTTCCCGCAGCTTTCAGTCATACGCTTAACCTGATGGTATTTTCCCTCACTGATCGTAACGATCGCTTCGGTCGGATCGTCATCTGATATCACAAGGCTCGCACTCC
The DNA here is from genome assembly GCA_017620055.1 of Lachnospiraceae bacterium. Next base: position 2,826 of record JAFZRD010000139.1, on the reverse strand, counting down.
TGAATTCTGTTCCGTCGCGAAGGACTATCCCCTCCGAAAATGCTCGCGAATCCTCATTGGTCATCGGAGCATCCGTACGGATCAGATATCGCTTGTCCACGTGGCTCTTGGGGCTCATCAGTCGATGCGCCAACGGTCCGTCATCGGTTATTACAAGAAGTCCTACACTGTCCTTATCAAGCCTTCCGACCGGAAAGAGACCTTTTCTAAGATCATCCGGAAAGAGATCGAGTACCGTTCTGTCAGAGTCGTCTTCTGTCGCACTCAGATATCCGGCAGGCTTATTGAGCATATAATAAACATGCTCGCGATATATGACCTTCCGTCCATCGGCCGAAACATCATCACCGTTATCAACATTTAACGAAGGGTCGGTGCATACAGTATCATTTACCGACACAAGGCCCTTTCGGATCATATTCTTAACTTCGCTTCGGCTCCCGATCCGGGATGCCGTCAGATATCTGTCAAGTCTCATTGTTTCAGTTCTTTACGAACTCAATCCTCAACCACGTACCAATCATCATCTTCCTCATCATAATAGTATAACCGGTCCTCATATTCATCGTAGAAGAAGAACACATCCGATTCATCGTCATAGAGATAGACATTACCGTCTTCATACAGGTACCATATTTTTTCTTCGTAATCGTATTCCCAATCTTCGGAATCTTCACCCGGCTCGCAGGAACCCCATCCTTCCTCATATGTCTGCCAGCCGCACCATGAATCCTCAAAACCGCTGTAGTCGCAATAATCACCGATGCCTTCGGCACTGACGAACCCCTCGAGCCAGTTGATATACTTTTCATCAAATCCGCATTTTGAATATACATCGGCCAGCTGGTCATAAAAACTCCTGTCTCCGTATGGAAGCGAGACAGCCAGTCCGGTAAGCTCATTTTTATCGGAAGTGTGTCCGAAATACGCAACACACGCTTTAAGTGATGAACGGAGATCATTGGTGGACTCATCTTCACGTCCTACACTCTCGACTATGGACATAATGTCGCTTACATAGTAATTGTCCATCGTCACAAAGCTTTCATCATCATCCCAGGAGTCAAAAAACAGATCCATGAACCCTCTTCCTCTGGCCATATGGAGCTTACTGTAATTCAGGCCCATAAGACTGTCCGAGTTCTTATATGCATAATCAGTCCACTTCCTTAAAAGGTCGGGAACGGCTCTTGTATTCACCAATATCATTGTCGATGAATCGCCGGCTTCATCATCGTTTTCGTTCGCATCTATCATGCTGTCGATGATCTTTTTCCCGAGAAGCGGAGTTGATATCCCGGGATTTTCTTCAAGCAGTTTCATCCAGTTTGTATATGACCATCCGAGACCCGATTCAAAGTCCTCGGACAACACGGCATACCTGGTAAACGGAGCCAGAACGTAACACGTTTCAAGACTGGCCATTATACAGCAATCCATTCCTATGATGTCGAATCTGATGTCCGAATTATTACGAAGGGCTTCCTGTATCTCATCAAGGGTCAGGGCTTCGGTATCCGGCTGCCACTCATCGTATCCGAATCCATATACGGGACCTCCGCCGTGATCCCAGAAAATGAGAATGTATCTGTCTGCCGGGTAGTTCTTTTTACCGAAATCAATAAAATCCGACAGGGTCGAAGCCTCTGTACAGTCAAGCTGGCCCAGGTCATCCCTGACAAGTTCTAGGGCGCCCCTGTTCACTCTGTATATCTGGGAAGTTTTTGAAGAAATGTCATAGTCATGCCATTTTCGTGTACCCATGGTCTGAACAATGACATTGACGTTTTCGCCGATACCCGAATCGATCATCTCGGTCAGATCCGCGGAAGCTTCGCCCGCCTTGGTCTCAAGATCGGATCCGTTCATATAGATCATTACGGTCGCGGATCGTGCATCACTTCCGATCTCAACCGGTTCAATATCCGGAGTTTCATTTCCACTGTTTACGGGCTTATCTCCTGACTCATCTTCTTCGATTGCCACGGCATCATCTGTCTCGTCCGGCCACTCATCACATCCGCAAAGCAGGGAAGCCGACAGTATTACCGTAAGCAGAAAACGTATGGTAATACTTTGAATATCTGTTTTTCTCATTATCTTAAATATCCGTTAAGGCGCGATATAGTATCATCATAATGCTTGCCCATCATCATCTCGCCGATGATATTTCCGTCCCTGTCAACAAAAAATGATGACGGAATGACCTGTATCCCCTGTGTTATATCAAAAACACTGTCACTTGTACGAAGGTTCATAAATCCGGCCCCCGCATCACTCAATATATCATTCGCATCATCCACATTGTTGTCAAATCCGTCATAAACATCGCAAACTATCCCGATAATATTCACGTTATCAGGGATGGTATCGTAATAGTGCGCATATTTGCCCATTTCGGAAATACATGGTCCGCAATATGTGCCCCACACATGGACGAGCGTTATATCATAGTCGGCAAAAATGCTCTGATCCACCCTCTTCCCGTCAAGCGTTTTGGTGGTAAACTTCAGTTTATTATCGGAGATTTCCGAAGCAGGTATGGCCACAGCGACGGTAGCGGCATTGGGAGCCGTTGTAGGTTTTTCTTCCTCATCCTCCGCCAATTGTGTGGATTCCTGTGGTTCCGGTGTCACCTGAGTATCCTGGGTTTCAACCGGATCCTGAACATCATGAGACGCCTGAGCAACCTGCTCCACCTGCGCTTCATCGTCCTCATCAACAGGTATGATCATGAGTATTATGAACAGAACCCCGAGGGTCGCCAAAACAGTTATTACTATTGTCTTAATCTTATTCCACATGGTTTAGTCATTCCTTGTCAAT
>JAFZRD010000138.1 GCA_017620055.1 Lachnospiraceae bacterium | reverse complement strand
TTTGAAAAAGTCAGTTACGAGCAGTTTGCCGGAGCATATAAGGATGACTTCGGCGGTACCGATGAAGAGGTAAGGAGAGTCTATGATTCGATAGAGCTACCGAAGCGTGCCACGGCCGGTTCAGCCGGATATGATTTTCATACGCCGGTGGATATAAAGCTTGAACCGGGACAGACTGTCAAGATCCCGACCGGTATAAGAGCGAAGATGGACCGTGACTGGGTGCTTATGATCTTTCCCAGGAGCGGCCTCGGATTCAAGTTCCGTATGCAGCTTAACAATACAGTCGGTGTGATCGACAGTGATTACTACGACTCCGATAACGAGGGTCACATTTTCATCAAGATAACGAACGATTCAAACGAGGGCAGAACTGTTGAAGTTGCTGCCGGCGGCGGATTTGCACAGGGTGTTTTCATGCCGTACGGTATCACCGAAGATGATGAAGTCACTGATGCAAGAAACGGGGGCTTTGGCAGTACTGACGGTAGGTAGATGGAAAAAAAAGTTCACTTAATAGTAAAAGTAGAAAAGGGAAGCATTGCCGACGAAATGGGTGTCGAAGTCGGTGATGCTCTTCTTTATATTGACGGACAGCCCGTGGAGGATGTGTTTGATTACAGATTCTTCATTCAGAGCGAGGAGCTTACCGTTGTTGTGGAAAAACCCGACGGCGAGGAGTGGGAGCTTGAGATCGAGAAGGACGAGGACGAGGATCTGGGGATAGAGTTCGAATCCGGTCTGATGGATGATTACAGGAGCTGCCGCAACAAGTGCATATTCTGCTTCATAGACCAGATGCCGAAAGGGATGCGCGATACTCTCTACTTCAAGGATGATGATTCGAGACTGTCATTCCTTCAGGGTAATTACGTGACGCTTACAAACATGGACGATCACGATATAGCAAGGATAATCAGGTACAGGCTCAGCCCGATAAACATTTCGGTCCAGACGACGGATCCGCTCCTTCGGTGCAAAATGCTCAATAACCGTTTCGCCGGGGATGCGCTTGCAAGGATAAGGACACTGTACGATGCCGGAATAACGATGAACGCACAGATCGTTTTATGCAAAGGCGTCAATGACCGTGATAACCTGCGAAAAACCCTTACCGACCTTCTTGAGTATGCTCCTGTCATCCAGAGCGTCTCGGTTGTCCCGGTAGGCCTTACAAAATACAGGGAAGGACTGTATCCGCTCGAGCCTGTCGATAAGGATGACGCCCTTGAAACGCTTGAGATCATCGAGCATATACAGAAGAAAGCCATGAAGGATCACGGCATTCACTTTGCCCACGCATCGGATGAGATTTATATCCTCGCGGGTAAACCTATACCGCCCGCGGAGGAATACGATGACTATCCGCAGCTGGAGAACGGTGTCGGGATGCTGCGTCTTATGTCCGAAGAGTACGAAAGCGCTTATGACAGACTGAAGGCCGATATTCAGGCGCGGAAGATCATTCCCGAGGATCATAAGGCCGACTTCTCGGTTGTGACCGGAGTCCTTGCAAAAGACTATGTCGAGAAGGCCACTTCAAGGATATGCAGCCTGTTTCCGAACGTATCGTTCAGGGTGTATGCGATCAGAAACGATTTCTTCGGAGAGAGGATCACCGTTGCGGGGCTTCTCACCGGGGCAGACATCATTGCCCAGCTTAACGGCAAATACCTCGGAGACAGCATCCTTATTCCCGAGTCGATGATGAAGGCCGATGAGGAGATTTTCCTTGATAATGTGAGCGTTTCGGACCTCGAGGGGTCTTTACAAGTACAGGCACATATTGTAAAATCAAACGGATTGGATCTTGTTAATTTCATACTGAAAGAGAAGTATTATGAGTAAGCCGATAGTGGCCATTGTCGGGCGTCCAAACGTCGGCAAATCTTCACTCTTCAACGTGATCGCGGGGCAGCGTATTTCGATCGTCAAGGATACGCCGGGCATCACCAGAGACAGGATATATGCCGAAGCAAACTGGCTTGACCGCGATTTTACAATAATAGATACCGGCGGAATAGAGCCGGAGAGTAACGATATCATTCTGTCACAGATGAGGGAGCAGGCTCAGATCGCGATCGATACTGCTGACGTCATCATTTTTATAGTTGATGTAAAACAGGGACTTGTGGATTCGGATCAGAAAGTATGCGATATGCTTAGAAGAAGCCGCAAGAGTGTTGTTTTGTGCGTCAATAAGGTTGATGACTTCAAGAAATACGGTAACGACGTATATGAGTTCTATAATCTCGGGATCGGTGAGCCGGTACCGATCTCGGCCGCGAACAGGACGGGGATCGGTGAGCTTCTCGATGCCGTGACTGAGCATTTTCCCGAAGCCGGATCGGAAGAGACTGAAGATGAGAGACCGAGGGTTGCGATAGTCGGTAAACCGAACGTCGGTAAATCATCGATCATCAATAAACTTATCGGAGGCGACAGGGTGATCGTATCCGATATCGCAGGCACCACAAGGGATGCCGTTGATACACCGGTAAAGCACAACGGCAGGGAATACGTATTTATCGATACGGCCGGTCTTCGCAGGAAGAAGAACGTCAAGGAAGATCTTGAACACTACATGGTCATCCGGACGGTTGCCGCGATCGAACGATCCGATGTAGTTATCCTCATCGTTGATGCGATTGAAGGGATAACAGAGCAGGAAGCCAAGATCGCAGGGATCGCGCATGATGCCGGCAAGGGGATCATAATTGCAGTCAATAAATGGGACGCTATCGAGAAGGATGACAAGACCGTAAACAGATTCGAGAAGGACATAAGGGCGGTGCTTTCCTTTATCCCGTATGCGGAGATAACATTCGTCTCAGCTCTTACGGGACAAAGACTTCCCAAGCTGTTCGATCTTGTGGATATGGTATGTGCCAACTCCGCGATGCGTATTGCAACGGGAGTCCTCAACGAGATACTGGCCGAGGCCGTGGCACTTAACCAGCCTCCGAGCGACAGGGGCCGTCGTCTCAAGATATTCTATATAACGCAGGTGGCAGTCAAGCCGCCTACATTTGTCATATTTGTTAACGATAAGGATCTGATGCATTTTTCTTATACGAGATATCTTGAGAACAGGATCCGTGAAACATTCGGTTTCCGCGGTACTCCGCTCAGATTCATCATCAGGGAAAGAGGAGAAAAGTGACGGAACGTATCATATGCGTACTGATCGGCTATATATGCGGACTGTTTCAGACCGGATATATCGTCGGAAAGATCAAGGGCATAGATATAAGGGAACACGGGAGCGGTAATGCCGGAACGACAAACATACTTCGTACGATGGGTGCCAAGTATGCCGGCATAGTGCTTTTGGGTGATGCTCTTAAATGCGGACTCGCAATACTGATCACGGGACTCATATACGGACAGTCACATGCGTTCATACTTCCGCTGTTGTCGCTGTATGCATCGGCAGGAGTGATACTGGGACACAATTTTCCGTTCTATATGGGATTCAAAGGCGGAAAGGGAATAGCCGCTACGGCCGGTTTTATCCTGTTCGGGCTCTCGCCTGTCATGACGCTTGTCGGTATTGTTGTTTTCTTTTCCACTTTTTTCATCACACATTACGTTTCTCTCGGATCCATTCTGCTGTATGTCGCCCTTGTCGTTTGTTCGGTCGTATTTAAACTTACGGATTTCTACGGATGGAGTACGGCCGGAGTAGGGACGCACTATACGGAATACATAACTGTAATAGTACTGCTGATGATCATGATGCTTATCAGACATAAGGAAAACATAAAAAGACTCTTTGCCGGATGCGAACGCAAAACGTATCTTAAGTCGCATCCGGAGATAGATGTTAAATAAATCTTTTAGGGAGGTTTAAACGGCATGGCAAATGTCAGCGTGATCGGTGCCGGAAGCTGGGGCACCGCTCTGTCAACCGTCCTTCACGAAAACGGACATAACGTTACGGTATGGTCCATTTCGGAGAGCGAGATCGATATGCTGAAAACATATCACGAGCACAAGGACAAACTGCCCGGAGTCATACTTCCGGACGACATGGTCTTCACAACGGATCTGAAGGTCGCATGTCACAATAAAGATCTTCTCGTACTGGCTGTACCGAGTGTTTATACGAGAAGCACTGCGGCTCTCATGAGTCCGCATGTAGAAAAAGACCAGATAATCGTTAATGTTGCGAAGGGTATTGAAGAAGACAGTCTGATGACCCTTTCGGAAATAATAGAACAGGAGATCCCCCAGGCCAAAGTCGCAGTGATGTCCGGTCCCTCACATGCGGAAGAGGTAGGGGAAGAGATCCCGACCACGTGCGTCGTGGGTGCCAAGCAGAAGGAAACAGCGGAAGTAGTTCAGAACATGTTCATGAACAAAGTGTTCAGGGTGTATATCAGCCCTGACGTGCTGGGGATAGAACTCGGGGGTGCCCTAAAAAACGTGGTGGCTCTTGCAGCGGGGATGGCAGACGGACTGGGGTATGGTGACAATACCAAGGCAGCCCTGATTACAAGAGGAATTTCGGAGATATCACGCCTCGGCGTGAAAATGGGAGGCAAAGCGGAAACGTTCGCGGGCCTTACAGGTATAGGAGATCTTGTCGTAACATGTGCCAGCAAGCATTCGAGAAACCGCAAGGCCGGAATGCTGATGGGCCAGGGTATGGATATGGAGTCGGCGATGAAGGAAGTACATATGGTCGTCGAAGGAGTGTATTCGGCCAAAGCCGCACTTGCCCTTGCGAAAAAATACGACGTTGAAGTACCTATCATAGAGAAAGTGAATGACATTCTTTTCAACGGATCACTTGTAAAAGATGCCGTCGGAGAGCTTATGACAAGGGAAAAGAAAGAAGAGTATTACGGACTTGAATGGGCAGAGCAGTGACGGCTCATAACGGTTTGAAAGGATCTGACATGGATATAAACGCAGGCGGTTTCTCAAGTACAAGTACATATATCGCTTCACATGAACTTATGAGTGCGGTCAACGTATCACGTGCGCTCTCCAAACCCCTTCTGATAAAGGGAGAACCCGGAACCGGCAAGACGATGCTTGCCGCTGCCATAGCCGAGTCACTCGGTATGCCGATGATCACATGGAACATCAAATCGACGACAAAGGCTCAGGACGGTCTTTATATGTACGATACGATCCAAAGGCTCTACGACGGTCAGTTCGGGGAAGAAGGCGTTGATGATATCGCCAGATACATCAAACTCGGCAAGCTCGGTGAAGCTTTTTCGAGCGATGAACAGGTCGTGCTTCTGATAGACGAGATAGATAAAGCGGATCTCGAATTCCCGAACGATCTTTTATGGGAACTCGATCAGATGGAATTCTATATCCATGAGACTAAGGAGACTGTAAAGGCAAAACACAGGCCCGTTGTCATCATCACCTCCAATGCGGAAAAAGAGCTTCCGGATGCTTTTCTCAGAAGATGCGTGTTCCATTACATCGCATTCCCGGAAAGAGAACTGATGGATGAGATCGTGAGAACTCATTTTGACAAGGTTGACGAACATATACTCTCGGAAGCAATGGACGTATTCTATCAGATCAGGGATGAGAAATCGATCAAGAAGAAGCCGAGCACTTCCGAACTCATTGACTGGGTCAACGCACTGCAGCTCGGCGGCATAAGTGCCGAAACGATAAAGGCAAAGCTTCCGTTCATCGGTACCGTTGTAAAAAAAGATGAAGATCTTGAAACGGTATCTCACATGGGCATCGGGTGAGGGATGTTTACCGGATTCTTTTATTTCTTAAGGGAGAAAGGTATGGATGTGGGCCTGTCCGAGTGGCTGTCTCTTATAGAGGCCATGGACAAGGGCCTGATAGGCGCGAACTTTACCGAGTTCTATCTTGTCTCAAGGATGATACTCGTTAAGAACGAATACGGATTCGACAAGTATGACCAGTTGTTCGAGGAATACTTCAAAGGTATCCGTCACGAGTTTGACGATATATCTGAACAGATGAGGAAGTGGCTTGAGAAGCCGGAGTACCGGGCTTTTCAGGAGGACCTCGAGAAGAAGAAAGCACTTCTTGAAGAAGAGGGCATCCCGATCGTCGATAACGAGGAAGTGCTCGAAAAGTTCAGACAGCGTCAGAAAGAGCAGGACGCCGAACATCAGGGCGGCAATCAGTGGGTCGGTACCGCCGGAAACAGTTCATACGGTAATCTCGGAGGACATCTCGGCGGAGTCAGGGTCGGAGGCACTACGGGTTACCAGTCCGCTTTCCAGGTAATAGGGGAACGTAAATTCAGGGATTTTCGCAACGACAGGGTACTTGACAACAGGCAGTTCCAGATGGCCTTAAGGTCGCTTCGGCAGTTCTCGACAAGGATAGATGCCGAGAAGACTGAACTTGATATTGACGGCACCATAGACAAAACCTGCAATAACGGTGGGCATCTGTCAATAGAGATGCAGAAACCCCGCAAAAATACGGTAAAGCTTCTTCTCCTGATGGATTCGGGAGGAACGATGATACCTTATACGAATCTTCTCAATGAGCTGTTCCATTCGGTTAACAGGTCGAACCATTTTAAGGATATCAAGACTTACTTTTTCCATAACTGTATATACTCGCATGTTTACAACACACCTGAGTGCGAATACGGAGACTGGATAGAGACCGAATGGCTTTTAAAGAACCTGAATTCAGAATACAAGGTCATCATCGTCGGCGATGCCGCGATGGCACCCGAGGAACTGTATTCTCTTACAGGCAATTACAGAGGTCCGAATGACGGCTATTCCGGAATGGAGTGGCTGCTACGCCTCAAAAAACACTTCAAGCGCGTGATATGGCTGAATCCGAAGATGGCACCGGGATCCGCACCGTGGCGTGAGGCGGAGACGGCCGTGAAGAATACTTTTTCGATGTACAGACTGACAGTCGAGGGACTCAAAGAAGGCATGAAGTATCTTATGATGCGCGGATGAAAGAGGTTAGATATGCATAAAGTAATGATCGTCGACGACAATATGACCAATCTCATCATGGCCAAGAAGGCTCTTGAGGATGTGTATGAGATCATCCCGGTATCGTCCGGGAATATCGCGCTCGAGTTCCTTGAGGAGATGCCCGAGCCGCCGGATGTCGTTCTTCTGGATATCGATATGCCTGAAACGAACGGCTTCTTTGTCATATCACAGATCAAGAGTAATCCGAAACTTGAACGTATACCCGTTGTTTTTCTGACCGCGCAGGATGATATAACGACCGAGATAGAAGGCTATTCGCTCGGCGCGGTTGATTACATCAAGAAGCCTTTTACCGCGACACTTCTCAAGAAACGTGTTGATGTCCATATCAGACAGATTGAGGAACAGAAGCGTAACGAGAAGGTTAACGAACAGCTCAAGAAAGCACTTACGGAGAAGATACACAATATCTCGGAACTTGAATATGCGATAGTGGAGATGTTCACATCCCTCATGTCAAACAGGTCGCACATCATTTCCCAGCATTCGATCCGTGTGGAGAGATATATGACATTCTTCCTCGATCACCTTCTCGAGACCAGGCAGATAACCGTAGATTCCTCCGACGCCGAGATGATGAAGTTCGCATCCAAGATGCATGATGTCGGAAAGATATGTCTTGCCGACAGGTACCTTGTCGATATAGGCGATCTTTCAATTCAGGAGAAAGAATTCAACCATGCCCATACGGTACTCGGAGCCGAGGCGGTCAAGAAGGTCATGAACGTCGTATCGGAGAACACGTTCCTGAAATACCTGTACAATATGTGCAGATTCCATCATGAGAGATGGGACGGTAAAGGTTATCCCGACAAGCTTATGACAACGAACATTCCGATAGAAGCAAGGATACTGGCTATTGTCAATTCGTACGACAATTTCAGGATAGGCAGCGATGGCGGATCTCCGCTTACGCATAATGAGGCGGTCAACAGACTGAGGTTCTGGAGCGGTACACATTTCGATCCGGAACTTGTTGATGCGTTCATCAACATTGAGAAACAGATCGGTTCGATCCGTTTTGAGAGTGATCATGATTGATTTTGTAAGGTCGTTATACAGCAAAGAGAATAATGAAGAGATATATGTTCTGAATGTAACACATACCATCTGTATAATCGGAATGATACTGATGTGCTTCATCGTAGGCTTCTTTATCGATGATCCCAAAGCATTGTATCTGTCGTTCGGAGTATGTGTTTTCTTCCTGCTGACGATGGCGGAGGCGAACAGAACGATGAAGATCAAGCGGTCGATAATCATCATGTCGCTTATCTTTAATCTGGTATACATGCCCAATATATTCTTTATGTTCAACCGGAGTATCAGTGTCATTCCGGTCTATTTTCTTTTTGGACTGATGTATTCGGTCATTCTTCTTGATGCCAGGGATGCCGTTATACTGGGCGCGGTTGAGGCCCTTGTTTACGGAATCATCCTTTTCGCGGCGGGCGCATACATGCCTTCCGTTCCGGCCGATCCCACACAAAAGGACATAGTTATCTCGTATGTCGGTGCAGCGATAGCCATCGTTATCGTAGGTATATGCGCCGGAGCAACGATCAGATTCAGGTTCGGCTTCTATGAGAAAGCCCAGGAGCGGGCCGAGAAGATGAAATCCGAGGCTATGGATGCATATGTTGCAAAGGACATGTTCCTTATCAACATGTCACATGAGATCCGTACGCCGATGAATGCGATTGTCGGAACGGTCGATCTTCTGCTCGATCAGGAAGTAAACGACCGTGTTTCGGACAGCGTATACAACATCCTCAATTCCTGTAACGCGCTGCTGTCGATAACAGATGAACTCATGGATCTTTCCAAATCGGAGAACGGAGATCTCGAACTGTTCGTATCCACATACGATCTGTCAGATCTTCTGATGGAAGTCATAAATATGATGACGGTCAGACTGACAGAGAGTAATCTTGACTTTTTCGTTGACATCAATAAGAACATCCCGAGATTCCTTTACGGAGATTCATCAAAGCTAAGGCAGCTGTTCGTCAACATACTGAATAATGCCGTGAAGTTTACCGAATGCGGCAAGATCATGATGAGAGTCGATTACGAGCGCAGGGAAAACGATCTGATCGAACTGATAGTTGATATCGAGGATACGGGTATAGGTATCAGAAAAGAGGATATCCCGGGACTCTTTACGGCCAGGGCAGGGGATGAGAACTCGGATGAGGACGTAAACATTGACGGTTCGGGTCTGGGCCTGTCGATATGTGCGCAGATCATAAAAGAGATGAACGGTGAGATATCAGTTCAGAGCGAATACCATCACGGCTCGGTATTTACATTCCGCATACCGCAGCGTTTCACATCGATGGATACGATCGCGTACATTCCCGATCCGAGGAATATAAGGATCCTCATATTTGAAAAGGATGCCGAATATGCCGCCCATATCAGGAAGATACTTGATTCGTTCGATATCGTATCCGATCAGGCTGCCACAAAGAGTGACATGGAAAGGCTCCTTAATGTAAACAAATACAGCCATGTCTTCATATCGAACGAGAGGTATGAGGAGTGCGAACCTCTTCTTGAAAAGCGTCTTGTGGAAGAGAACATAGTGGCTTTCCTTGATATTGATGACAACGTTCATGTGAGCAAAGCATCGACCGTTCTGACAAGGCCGATACATACGCTTAATATCGCGGCTCTTTTGAAGAACGAGACGAACAGTTACGTCAGGGAGGTCAACAGAAAGGGCGGATTTGAGTGTCCTCACGCGACTATCCTCGTTGTTGACGATAACTATACGAACCTTAATGTCGCAAGTGCGATACTGACCAAGTACAATGCAAACGTTCTCACTGCTCCGTCTGGAAGGGACTGCCTGCGCACGCTTGAGAACAATGATGTGGACATGATATTCCTCGACTATATGATGCCCGAGATGAACGGTATTGATACTCTTGAAGCGATAAGGAAACTTCCGGGGTCAAAATACGTGGCGCTTCCGGTCATCGCACTTACCGCCAATGTTGTTTCCGGTGCAAGGGAGATGTTCCTTGAAGCGGGATTCGATGATTTTCTGGCGAAGCCGATATCGATCGACAAAATGGAAAAGATACTGCGCAAATACCTGCGCAAAGAGCTTATAGTACCCAAAGGCTCATCGGAGCGGACTGTATCATGAAGAACTTGAGAAGCAGGATAGAAAACTTCATAGGGTTCCTGAGAAATGACGATGTTTCGATGGATGCAAAGAGTCTGTATCTCGTTCTGATATACAGCTTTATCGTGAATATCGGTTATCTGGTCCTTTTTATCGCTTTTCGCGCTCCGAAAGAATGCGTTTATATATGTGTGGGTATCGTCATATGGTTCATGATGATCTTATACCTTCTGGGAAGATTTGATGAGATAACGCTGTTTAAATATGTTGTGATCATCAGCACAAACTTCATCATTTTCCCGATGCTGTTCTTCATGACCGGAAATCTTTTGGGCGGTGCGCTTTTCTTTTTCCTGCTCGGGGTGGTTTTCACGTTCTTCCTTATAAGGGGCAGAGCCGTATATCCGCTTTTTGTGCTTGAGATGATATGGTACACGTTTCTTCTCATGCTTCCGATCATTGATTATGACAGATATTCAAAGTATCAGACCGCTCTGTCTTCGAATATCGGGATACCCGCAAGCTTCATTGCCGCAGCGTTCTCTCCGGTGTTCATATTCATATACCAGACCGTACTGTTTGAAAGGACCAAGAGAAAACTTGACGAGTCAAGCCGTATTATCAGCTCGGCAAAATACAACAAGAGCCGCTTCCTGGCAAACGTCACCCATGAGATCAGAACTCCGATGAATGCCATAATAGGTATGAATGAGCTGATCCTTCGTGAGGATCTCGATCCCGAGAGCAGGGAACTGGCGGAGAATATCAAAACATCCAGTAACCAGCTTCTCAAGATCATAAACAACATACTTGAGTTTTCCAAACTTGATTCGAACAAGATGGAGCTGTATCCGGTCAAGTACGATTTCAAGAAGCTCATCACCGAGATCATCAATTCGGTATCAAATGAATATGCGTCGGAAAATGTTGACTTCTACGCCAAGATAGATTCGACCATACCAAAGACCCTGTTCGGGGACAGCATCAGGATCAAGCAGGTGTTCCTGTATCTGCTTTTCTCGTGCCTGCACAGGATACCTCAGGGCCGTATATCAATGGAGGTTTCCGGAGATATCGACATTACGACCAACACATGTATGCTCTGCGGCACGATCGCCGAATCGGGATTCGGTTTGTCCGAGACCGAGATCGAGGCGATGCTTTCCGCATATACCAAATACGACAGCAGACAGAAGAGCGATTATAAAGGCATGGGTCTTGAACTGTCGATATGCAAGGAGATCCTTGAACTGATGGGCGGAAGCCTTTCGATAAACAGTGTTGAAGGCGTCGGAATGTCCGTACATTTCGAATTCATCAACTATATCATCGAAGAGACACCGATAGTACGAGTCAGCCCGCTCAATGAATACAGCATCCTGATATACACGAAAGACCAGGAAGATCATGATATATGGATCGATATTCTCGGTCAGTTCCAGCTGTATCCGAATTTCGTCACGGGGCCTAATGCGTTCAGGCAGTCGATAGAGAACCGGAAATACACGCACATATTCATTGACGATGTATTCTATCCGATACTCAAGGACACGATCAAAGCCGCACAGATAAGCAACGAGATATATGTACTGACGGAAGCCGGAAGCATATACAGTGATTTTGACGACTGTAAGATACTCCGTAAGCCGATGACGTGTATCGGCGTTGCGAATGCCCTCAATAACATATGGGACGCTTCCGACTACAAGGTGGCACAGAAGAGAGAAGCGGTCGTATATCCCGAGGGCAAGGTCATTATCGTCGACGATTCCATCGTTAATCTTCGTGTTCTCGAAGGAATGCTGCAGACGTTTGATATTAAGACAACACTGTGTAAGAGCGGTGCAGAGGCACTCGGTGTTCTTGAAAAAGACGAGTTCGATCTTATAATACTCGATCAGAGAATGCCGGAGATGGACGGTATAGAACTGCTTCATCTCATAAGGAGAATGGACAATGCCAATGCGATGGTACCGATACTGTGTGCCACCGCGGATTTCGGCCCGGAAGTATCAAGGGTTCTGCTTAACGAAGGTTTCCAGGACTATCTTGCAAAACCGGTCAGGAGATTCTATCTCGAGAGGATGCTCAGGAAATACATGCCTTCGGAACTTGCGGTCAATATCGTGATCGAAGGCGAAGAGGAAGGCGATACGCCTAAGGAAACCCCAGCGGCCGATGCGAACGCGGATCCCGAGAAGGTTGATTTTGAGGCAGGACTTGCTAATCTCGGCGGGAACACGGATGCATTTGCTTCGGTTGTAAACGCATACTACAAAGAGGGCCTTAACAAGTCGGAACTTGTCATGAAGCTCCTTGCGGAAAAAGATATCTCCAATTACGTCATAGAGGTACACGGACTCAAGTCGAGCAGTGCGGCCATCGGTGCGCTCGGGATCAGTTCACTGTTCAAGGAACTCGAATTTGCCGGTAAAGCATCTAACACCGAGTTCATTGAGAGTCGTACCGAAAGTGTCATCGAGCTGTTCGAAAAAGTACTTGTCACGGTAAAGGCGTATCTCGTTGAAAACGGATTGTTTGCCGGCACTGAAGAAAACACGCAGCCCGAGGGAGAGCAGGTACCTTTCGATGATGGTATAATAGATGAGCTGATAGCGTCACTTTCCAATTTCAATATCAAAGCGACAGAGGATAAAGTTGAGGAGTGCGTTTCGGTTAACTACGGAAGCGAGATCAACACTCTGTTCAGAAACGTTAAGAACTGTCTTGAAGTATTTGATTATCATAAAGCAAAGGAACTGTTAAAAGAGCACAAAAAGGAGGAGAAATGAATCCTGTATACGAAAAACTGAAAAACTGTTATGACAGCGTGAGGAATAAAACATCGTTCGAGCCGCTCGTGGCACTTGTTCTCGGATCGGGACTTGGTAAGTTTGCGGAAGAGATAGATGTTGAATGCAAAGTTCCCTACAGTGATATTGAAGGCTTTCCCACATCGACGGTACCAGGACATGCCGGACAGTTCGTGTTCGGGTATATCGATAAGGTACCCGTTGTGTGCATGCAGGGAAGAGTTCATTACTATGAGGGTTATCCGATAACGGATGTCGTGCTTCCGGTAAGGCTCATGGCCATGATGGGAGCCAAATATCTGTTCCTTACGAACGCATCCGGAGGCATCAACCGTGACTTCAAGGCGGGTGATTTTATGATGCTGACCGATCATATTTCATGCTTTGCACCCAATCCGCTCATCGGACCGAACATTGATGAGATCGGGACGAGATTCCCCGATATGTCCCATGTATACGATCCGATACTGCAGGATATCATCATGTCCGTTGCGGATGATTTTGAGATAACGATGCAAAAAGGCGTATATGCACAGCTGACAGGTCCTTCGTTTGAGAGTCCAGCAGAGATCAGGATGCTTGCCAAGATGGGAGCAGATGCGGTCGGTATGAGTACGGTTGTCGAATCGATCGCAGCCAATCATATGGGGCTCAAGATCTGTGCGATCAGCTGCGTTTGCAACCTTGCGGCGGGAATATCAGAGACGCCGCTCACACATGATGAAGTTCAGGAGGCGGCTGCAAAGGCTGCACCTCTCTTTAAACAGATTCTTCGTGAATCGATAATCAGGATCGGGGCTTTATGACATTTCGGAAGGTATCGATAAAGAGAATATCAGCGGCAGTACTCGCATGTGTTATCGCCGCCGGTATGTGCGGCTGCACGAAGGATGCGGGCAGTGAATCAGACCAGCCTGTTGACGTCGTTCTTATCACCGATTTCGGAACGATAGATGACAACTCCTACAATCAGGCTTCGTGGGACGGTATTAAAGAATATGCGGAAGAAGCAAATCTTGCATATGAGTATTATCAGCCCGAGGACAACGATAATGACAGTATCATGGCCCAGATAAAAAGAGGCGTCAAAAACGGTGCCAAGCTGGTCGTCTGTCCCGGCGCGATGCTCGAAGTACCCGTATATAACGCAATGAAGAAGTATGATGACGTAAGCTTCATTCTTGTCGACGGTGTACCTCACAATGAGGATAATACCGAATCCCTCATCGAAGAAAACGTCTCGGTCATAAAGTTTGCCGAGGAACAGGCCGGATTCCTCGCGGGGTATGCGGCTGTACGTGACGGTTACAAAGGTCTGGGTTTTGTCGGAGGAATGCCGATAGATCCTGTGATCAGATTCGGATACGGATTTGTGCAGGGTGCCGATTATGCCGCGATAGAGATGGGTGTGAACGTTCACATCAGGTATACGTACACGAACACGTTCAGTGAAGATCCGCTCATAGAAGATCTGGCATCAGCTTGGTATGACGATGACACAGAGGTCATCTTTGCGTGCGGCGGCTCTATCGGCAAGTCGGTAATACGTGCGGCCGAAAATCACGACGGGAAAGTTATAGGAGTCGATGTTGACGAATCGTCGGAGTCGGAGACCGTTGTGACATCCGCCATGAAGAATATCAAGTCTGCCGTTTACGATGACGTAAAATCATTTTTCGAAGGTTCTTTTGCAGGCGGGAGCGAAACAAACAAGACCGCGGCAAGCGGCGGGGTATGTCTACCGATGGAAACCTCTCGTTTTGAAAAGTTCAGCCAGGAGAACTACGACGCGATATTCTCACATCTCGTTGACGGAATGATCGTTCCGTACAAGGAGACAAACATAGCAACGTGTGAAGAACTGAGCCTCATAAATACCGAGGTCACATATATTGAGTTTTAATATCCTTTACAGAGTGTGAATATTTATGGATAAAGAGGGACTGATAAAAGAGGCATTTCTTGCTCGGAAGAATTCATATTCGCCTTATTCCGGATACCGTGTGGGGGCGGCGCTTCTGTGCGGGGACGGAAGGATCGTTCGCGGGGCAAACATAGAAAACGCTTCTTACGGTGCGACAGTCTGCGCTGAAAGATGCGCCGTATTTGCCGCCGTAGCATCGGGAAATACCGATCTTACCGCGATAGCGATAGTCGGCGGGGATGGATCGGAGGAAGATGCCGTAAGCTCGTACGCTCATCCGTGCGGGATATGCAGGCAGGTACTCAGGGAGTTTACGGATCCCGCAAAGTTTACGGTGATTGTGGCAAGAAGTGTTTCCGACTACAAGGAGTATAAGCTTTCCGAACTTCTCCCGGAAAGTTTCGGACCGGATAATCTGTCCAAGGAGGAATGATATGAGAACAAGACTTTATAATGCACGGATCCTTACAATGGAGGAAGGCCACGATCTGTTTTCGGGAGAGATATGGATCGAAGACGGAAAGATCACTTATGTCGGAAAAGGTTTATCCGACAGTGAGATAAAGGAAAAGGGACTGACTTTCGATACGGTACGTGACTGTAAGGGCAATGTACTGATGCCAGGATTCAAGGATGCTCATACACATTCGGCAATGACCGGTATGAGATCATATGCGGATGACATGCCGCTCTGGGACTGGCTGTCCACCAAGATCTTTCCCCTTGAGGCAAAGCTTACGCCGGAAGATATGTATGAATTCACGAGACTTGCTGTTCTCGAATATCTGACAAGCGGTATCACGGCCGTTTTTGATATGTATATGAACCCCGAGGAATGTGCACGGGCATGTACCGGAATGGGTATCAGATATGTCGGCTGCTGCGATATCAACAAGTTCGGACCGAGCCTTGAGGAAGTCGAGAGACGTTTTAAGGTTCTTAACAAGAATGACGGTTATACAAGCTACATCATAGGTTTCCATGCGGAATACACATGCACGAGGGAGCTTCTCGAATCGCTCAGCGAGATAGCTGACAAGTATTCTTCGCCGGTGTTCACCCACAATTCGGAAACGAGAAAAGAAGTAGATGAGTGTATAGAGCGCCACGGCATGACTCCCACGCAGCTGTTTGAAAGCCTTAATATGTTCAGAAACGGCGGCGGCGGTTATCACTGCGTTTATTTATCGGACGAAGATATCGAAATATTCAAAAAACACGATCTGACGGTCGTAACGAATCCGGGATCGAACACCAAGCTTGCCAGCGGTATCGCACCGATATCGAAGTATCTCGATAACGGGATAAGGATCGCGATAGGAACGGACGGACCTTCGTCCAACAACTGCCTTGACATGTTCAGGGAAATGTTCCTCGTAACGGGACTTGCAAAACTTCATGATATGGATGCGGCCGCGGTTGTGCCGACCAAGGTGCTTAAAATGGCTACGGTTAACGGTGCGAAATGCATGGGTCTTGATGACTGCGACATACTTGCCGAAGGAAAACAGGCCGATATCATCATGATAGACCTCGATCAGCCGAACATGCAGCCTCTCAATAATATTGTTGACAATATAGTTTATTCGGGAAGCAAGACAAATATCAGGATGACGATGGTCGGCGGAAAGATCCTGTATGAAGACGGCAGATTCAATGTCGGGGTCTCACCCGAAGAAATCTACGACAAAGCCAATGAACTGATGGCTAAATATAAGGACTGACGGATGGGAAACCTGATATTCTGGATCTGTTTTCTGCTACTCATAGCAGTTCTTGCCGTATCGGAGATCCACAGGAGCAAAGAGAGGAAGGCATCACGTATCAGAAAGCTTCGCGATGATCAGGACAGCGATGCCGATACGTGTTTTTCCGAAACACAGTTTCGTGACAAGTCAGGTATGCTTGATTATCTTCGCGGTATTAAACCCGAAGATGAAGTGATCGACGGTATTACAGCCCATGATCTGATGCTGGAGGAGATATATGTCCGGATGAACCGGTGCGTATCCGGTGCCGGAGCGGAGTATCTCAACTGCAGATTCCGGATGATGAGCTCTTCGCCGGATGAGATCGCAAAGACAAGGAATGAGACAGACGGTTTTATAAATGATCCCGGGAAGGCACATGAGATACGATGTATCATCGATATGTGTCCGAAGGGATCGGATGATGACGGATTCCGGCTTGTAAGCGATCTGGAAAGAGCAAACGGATCCTCTGTCATATCGGACATAATACCTGTTGCGGCGCTTGCAGTCTCTTTTTGTATCATGCCTCTTTTTATGAAGGCGGGTACCGTAGCGGCGATCATATCATTGTGCTTTTGCATTGGGACTTACTTTTCAGGCAGGAGCCGGATGGAGGGAAGTCTTAAAGGACTTGCCTTCTGTCTTAAGTATATAAGGTGTGCTTCGCGCCTTTCGGAATGCGGGGTCAGCGGATTCGATCAATACAGAGATCTGTCAGGACTTGCCAAAGCAGCATTTTTGATACCGTATAAAGATCAGACGACTTCCAATCCTCTTTCCTTACTGTTCGATTACGTAAGGATGATCACGCATATCGATCTTATCTCTTATAAGATAAGGATAGCGGGCATAAGAGCAAATACAGATCGGATTAAGAACCTGTATACTGACATCGGAAGACTCGACTGCCTGACGGCGGTCGCATCATACCTTGCGAAAAGGGATCACTGCGATGCAGTCATAACAGATGATGACAGGCTTGTCACAAAAGGGATATATCATCCGCTCGTAAACGGTGCGGTCAAAAACGATATCGATACCGCAAGAGGGATACTTCTGACCGGCTCAAATGCATCGGGTAAGTCGACATTCTTAAAGGCTGTAGGAATCAGCACGCTTTTTGCTCAAAGCTTCGGTATCGCGTTTGCCGATACTTTTGAAACGGGCAGGTGCAAACTTCTGACTTCAATGGCTCTTTCGGATAACCTTTTGGGAGGAGAAAGCTATTACGTTGTCGAGGCAAGATCTCTGAAGAGGATATGCGATGCCGCATCGTGCGGAAGGAGTCTTTGCATCATAGATGAGGTCCTTCGCGGCACCAATACGGTGGAGAGGATAGCGGCCAGTACGGCCATATTAAAACACCTGGCAAGACCCGGAGTATTCCTTTTTGCAGCAACACACGATCTCGAGCTTCCCGGTATGCTTAAAGGATTCATCGACTGCTTTTATTTCACTGAAGAGATACAGGATGGTGAAGTCGTATTCCCTTATGTTCTGAATGAAGGGACAACCGACAGGACAAATGCGATCAGACTCCTGTCGGCTATGGAGTTTGATAACGGTATTACAACAGAGGCGCAGAACCTTGTAGATAAATACAGGAACAGCGGAAAATGGGTAATGACAAACTGAAAGTGACCATATATACCGACGGAAGCGCACGCGGTAATCCGGACGGTCCGGGAGGATACGGAGTGATCCTTCATTACACCGACAGCAAAGGTACACTTCATGAGAGTACACGAAGCGCGGGATATAAGAAGACCACCAATAACCGTATGGAGCTTATGGGAGTGATCGCGGGGCTCGAGAGCTTGAACCGCCCGTGCAGCGTTGAGATCGTATCCGACAGCAAATACGTGACCGAGGCCTTCAACCAGAAATGGATCGACAACTGGATCAGGAACGGATGGAGGAAGGCTGATAAAAAGCCGGTGTTAAATGTTGATCTGTGGAAAAGACTGCTCGATGCGGCCGCTCCTCATGATCTGAAGTTTACCTGGGTAAAAGGGCATGCGGAGCATCCCGAGAATGAAAGATGCGATAAAATGGCTGTTGAGGCGGCTCTTTCATCGGAACTGCTGGACGATTCGCCCGGCTGATGATATATTCTATATTCGTAACATAATCAATTGGAGGGATCATAATGATCGGATTTGTAAATACTTTCCTGACTTATCTTATACTTGTCGTTGTCAGCATGTGTGTCATCGTTGCAGGCGTGATATGCGGCAAGAAGCTTCGCGAATCAAAGGATGCAAAGGCTGCCGCGCAGGAAGCGGCTGATAAGTCGGATAAGGAGAACTGATGGATATCGGATACATAAGCACAAGAGGGGGCGGTAAGAGACTGTCCGCTTCCCAGGCAATAATACGCGGTATCGCCGAAGACGGCGGCCTGTTTGTTCCCGAGCGTATGCCCGAAGCGGATTTTACGATGGAAGAGCTGTGCGTACTATCGTACAGGGATACTGCGTACCGCGTCATGAGGCTGTTTCTGACCGACTATACGGAAAAAGAGCTGAAGGACTGCATAAATGCGGCATATGATGAAAAGTTCGATACCGATGAGATCGCTCCGATCCATGCGGCTTCAGGAGCCTTTTTTCTCGAACTGTTCCATGGCGCTACGATAGCTTTCAAGGATATGGCGCTTTCCATACTCCCTCATCTGATGAAAGTCGCTGCTGCGAAGAACGATGTAAAGGGCGATATAGTGATACTCACCGCTACGAGTGGGGATACGGGAAAAGCTGCCCTTGCCGGCTTTGCGGATGTAGAGGGTACAAGGATAATCGTTTTTTATCCTAAGGACGGTGTCAGCCCGATACAGAAGAAGCAGATGGTCACACAGAAAGGTGACAATACTTTCGTTGTCGGAATTGAAGGAAACTTCGACGATGCCCAGACGGGTGTAAAGCGCCTGTTCGCCGATGAGGACCTGGCCGCTTATATGAATGAGCGTTCATGCCGCCTGTCTTCGGCTAATTCGATCAACATAGGACGCCTCGTTCCACAGATCGTATATTATATGTATGCATATACAAAGCTTGTCGCGAAGAACGTCATCAAAGTCGGTGACAGGATCAATATCACCGTTCCGACCGGTAACTTCGGCAATATACTTGCGGCATATTATGCCTCGCTGTTGGGACTTCCCGTCGGCAAGCTCATTTGCGCATCAAACGAGAACAAGGTGCTGTATGATTTCTTCGGAACCGGAACATACGACAGGAACAGGGAGTTCGTGCTCACTTCATCCCCGTCGATGGATATACTCATTTCGAGCAATCTCGAAAGGCTCATCTACCGAATATGCGGCAATGATGCTGCAAGGTGTGCGGACCTTATGAAGAAGCTTCAGTCAAACGGGGCTTATGATATCACACCCGATATGAGAGAGCAGCTCGATAAGTTCTACGGCGGATTTGCAGACGAAGACGAAACAAAGAAGACTATAAAGGAAGTATTTGATAACGACAGTTATCTTATAGATACGCATACCGCGGTTGCGGCAAGCGTCTATTCCACATACAGGGCTAAGACGGGTGACACTACACCCACGATCATCGCTTCAACGGCCAGCCCTTATAAGTTCACGAAGAGTGTGCTTGAAGCTATATCACCCGAAGATGTTACAGATGATGATTTCGAGATGGCCGACAGACTGTCGAAGATCAGCGGCGTTCCTGTACCTGCGGCCGTCACTTCGATTCGTAACGCCGAGATCCGTCATAAAACGGTATGTTCTGTTTCGGAAATGAAGGATACAGTAATACAATTTATTTAAAGATACGGAATATGACCAAATCATTTCCTCGAAAACGCGCTCGCGCTCCTGTTTCGGCGTAGCGGCACATAAGCCGTCAAAAAACGCCGGCTAAGTGCCGACGCCTTCACGGGGTATTTCTCGGAAATATTTGATCACATTCCTTATGTTGTGATAAATCAATTCTCACACAAAAAGAACTTCACGGTCCCATACTTAAACATCACCGGTATGACCGTGATCGTCCTGTACTGCGCAAGATCGATCGAGAAATTGCCGCTCTGCTTCGGCGCATCGAGCGACAGTTCACATATATTGTTCTTGGAGAGCATCACCACAAACAATCCGTTGTGAAGATTAAGAAAATCAAGGATCGCTTCACGAGCGAGCATATCAAAAGATCTGATCCCGAGATGGGAATAATGTTCCGCAAAATTAACAAGCGCATCTTCTTTACCGTCTATGCATGAATATGCACTCGGCACACCCGTTATCTGCTGGGAGAGTTCGCATTTGCCCGAAAAATCCGAGAGTATCTCAATACTTCCGAGTGAAAAATCGGGATCAACATACATACTGATGTTGTACACCAGCTTCTCGATATAAGCACGGACAAAATCCGACATGTTGGTAAGTGAATTGATGTTGGACGATTCGATGATCTTGGAGAATGCCCCGGTGTTATCCATTAACATTCTCCAAAACCTGCTTAAATAGATCCTCATCGATCGGCTTCTGGATGAAATCCTTGGCGCCGGCCTTAATGGCTTCCTTGATGTGGGTCTGTGTACCGACAGACGATACGATAATGATCTTTGCTTCGGGGAATCCCGCTTTGATCTCACCTGTGGCGGTAACGCCGTCCTTTATGGGCATTACGATATCAAGAAAGATAAGATCGGGTTTGTTCTCAACGGCAAACTTGACCGCATCCTCGCCGTTACTGGCTTCGGATATGTTCGTAAAACCGTAGGAAGTAAGCAGTGAGCAAAGATTCTTCCTTGCAAGTATTGAGTCATCACAGACAAGAATACTTATGTCCTTGTTCATTTTATATATCCTCCGTGAGCTTATTTCTCGTGCAGTGCGGATCGTTCCGCTTATATGATTTTACCATAAAAATACTGTACTTCAAAGATATTTGTGGGTAAAATACATAAAAAAGAATTTAACGTAAGGAGTGAGTAAAATGGATAAAAACGAGATACTAAGGCACGTGGATCATACACTTCTCAAGCCTTTTGCCACGTGGGACATGATAAAAAAGCTTTGTGAGGAAGCAGTCGAAAATCACACGGCTTCGGTCTGTGTTCCCCCGTGCTATGTCAAAAGGATACATAAGGAATTCCCGGATCTGGTCATCTGCACGGTCGTAGGATTCCCGCTCGGATATGAAACTCTTGCCGGGAAGATCGCCGATACCAAGCAGTGCCTCGAGGACGGGGCGAGCGAGATAGATATGGTGATCAACATATGCGAAGTTAAAAACGGAAACTTCGAAGCCGTAAAGGCAGAGATAGAAAAGCTCCGTGAAGTGACAAAAGGTCACATCCTCAAAGTCATAATCGAAACATGTTATCTTACCGAAGAAGAAAAGATAAGACTGTGCGCCATAGTTACGGAAGCGGGCGCAGATCATATCAAGACTTCGACCGGATTCGGAACCGCGGGGGCAACGCCGGAGGATGTCAGACTCTTTGCGGCAAATATCGGAAAAGATGTAAGGATCAAAGCCGCCGGAGGGATCAGGACCGCAAAAGAGGCTGAAGAATATCTGATGCTTGGTTGCGACAGGATAGGTGCAAGTTCGGTCGTGGGTGATATAAATGGTTAATGAACTCAGAAAGTTAATGGCGGAGGAGTGCATAGACTTCTTCCTCGTTACGATGAATGATGAGCATCTGTCCGAGTATACTTCGGATTGCGACAGATATATCGCTGCGCTGACGGGATTTTCCGGTTCGGCCGGAACACTTCTTGTGTCGGGCGAAGAGGCATTGCTTTGGACAGACAGCAGATATTATGTCCAGGCCGCAAATGAGCTTGATGAAAACGAAGTCGTTCTCATGAAGCAGGGAATGCCATCCGTACCGGGCCCGGAGGATTATCTTTCCGGACACATATGGGAAGGGCAGAAGATCGCCGTTGATCTCAGGACGATCTCATATGACCGGTATAAAGCTCTTATCAAAAAACTCCCTGCCAGTACGGAGATCTGCGATGGATCAAAAGTACTGAAAAGAGCCGTACAGGATATGCCGAAAAAAGTGTTCGGTGATATTGTCGCGGTTCCCGATCCATATGCAGGGAGGAGCGCCTCGGACAAGATCGGATCTTTGAGAAAAAAGATCAGAAAACAATACGTTACCGAGGACAGTTACACATATGTCGTGTCGGATCTTCCGTCGATAATGTGGCTGTTTAATTTACGCGGATGCGATATAAGACATGTGCCAGTCGCATATTCTTTCGCAACAGTAACAGAGTATACCGCCACGCTTTATGTACGGAAAGAGAAGATCACGTCAGCCGTTTCGGATGAACTTTCCGAAGCGGGCGTGATGATCAGGGAATATTCATGCTTTTATGATGATCTCGAAGATATCGCAACGGATGTTATTTTATCCGATCCGTTCGCAAATAACGCAAGGATACTTGAGAAAGCCGACAGAGACGGCATGCTCATCGAATGCAGCGACCCCGTCCTCTTACCGAAAGCGTACAAGAACGATGCCGAGATAAACGGTATGAGAGGCGCGCATATCAAGGACGCAGTATCGATGATACGCTTTATCAGAAAGGTCAAGGAAGCTGTGAAGGAAGGAACGCTGCCCGATGAATACGAACTCGGGAAGATGCTTGATGACATGAGGTTTCAGGGCGGAAGTGAGGGCCCTTCTTTTTCCACTATATGTGCATATGCGGACAACTCGGCGATCGTTCATTATGTTGCAAAGAAGGATTCGGCTAAAAAACTCAGAGACGAAGGATTCCTTCTCGTAGATTCGGGAGGACAGTACAGATTCGAAGGAACGACTGATATTACAAGGACGATCGCTCTCGGGAAAGTTTCCGATGAGGAGAAGAAGGTATACACAACAGTTCTTAAGGGAAACCTCCGGCTGATGGATACGGTGTTTCCGGAAGGATTCAAAGGAGCGTTTCTTGACGGGATCGCTGAGGAGCCGCTCTGGTCGGATGGGTATTTTTGCGGACACGGTATAGGTCACGGTGTCGGATGCTACCTGTCCGTGCATGAATCGGAAGCAAGGATATCCAGAAACGAGGGAAAACGCGAAGTTGCATTCCTGCCCGGAGTTGTTGTCTCGGATGAGCCGGGTATTTATATTGAAGGAAAGTTCGGAGTAAGGCTGGAAAACCTTCTTCTCACCCGGAGAGCTGACGATATAGACGGGCACAGGATGTGCCGATTTGAGCCGCTTTCACTTGTCCCTTTTGACAGGGATGCCATTGATACGGAAATGCTCTCGGAAAGGGAGCGGGAGATACTTTGTGATTACAACCGTCTGATCCTTGACAGTATAGGCCCGAAGCTTGATGAGGAAACGCTTTCCTGGCTAAAAGAGAATATTGACATTAAGTAGCACTTTTGCGATAATGCACATTGGATTTTAATTGTAGTTAACATATAAAGGAGGACACTGTATGTCAACAAAAGCTTATTATCCGATCAGTGAGATCGGAAAAGACAAAGTCGGTTTTTCCAGAACACGTTCGATTATTGAAGGCGCTTTCTATCAGAACAACGTTATCAAGATCAATACGTTAAAGGAAGCATATGAACTTGCAAAGAATTCACCGGGTACGATCGTTACGGATATGCCCGTAAAGGACGGCGAGCTCTTCGGTCTTGAGAAAGACGCAAAGGTTCTTCTCTTCAATGACGGTGCTGTTACGGGACGTTATGCACAGGCAAGACGTATCAAAGGCGAGCCCGGTGTTGATGAGGTTAAGCTTGACAAGGTTGTCATGGATGCCGTTTACAAGACACGCTGGAAGACAATGTATCACGCTGAGTGTTATGTCGGTCTTGATCCCGAGTTCATGGCAAAGGCACACCTTCTCATTCCCGAAGGCGAAGAGAATCTCCTTTACAAC
>JAFZRD010000137.1 GCA_017620055.1 Lachnospiraceae bacterium | reverse complement strand
CCATAACCTTTGACAATGTACCGCCGTCAATAGAATTCGAGGATGAGGACGTTGCGGACGGCTGGCTGACAAATGATACGGAAGCGCACTTTACATTAAATGATGCCGTATCCGGGATCAGCCGTATAATAGCCAGATGCAACGGGTCGGTCATAAAAGAAGAACATTACAGATCGGAGGAGGTCGCAAAGGAGCAAAAGCTTGTCATTAAGCTTAAGGACACAGGGAAGGTGTATAACACCGTTGACATGGAATGCATCGATATTGCGGGTAACAGCTGCGTCATTTCGTTTGAATACAGGTTTGACACATCTGTCCCAAAGGTGTCCGTATCCGGGATCGATAATGCCGGTAGACTGTCCCATTCCGGACAACTTGAACTGTGTGCATCGGATGATTCCGATGAAGTGTACATAGACTACATCATTGAGCGATATGCAGGTGATGAACTTGTTACAACGGAAGGGACGAACATGCCCACCGGAACGAAACTGTCATTCGATCGTGACGGAAGATATACCGTCAGGGCATGGGCAACGGACGGTGCCGGAAACAGGTCCGGCGAGATAAAGAGGGAGTTTGTGATAGACGGGACAGCTCCCGTGATCGAAGTGGAAGGCGTCAGTGAGAGTGCCGATCACAGGGAAGGGGTAACGTTAACGGTCGGAGCCTATGAAGAGATGTATGAGGACTGCGAGGTTGACATAAAGCTAACGAGAAGCTCTCCCGGATCAAGCGAGCAGATACCGATAAACAGCTACTGCATGAATGCACAAAGCGATATCAGAACAGTTGACATAAAGTCAGACGGGGAATATCTGATCGAGGTGTCGGCAGAGGATGCGGCAGGTAACGGTACAAACGTATCAAAAAAATTCCGTGTCGATGCCACATCCCCGCTCATATCCGTAACAGGTATAGGAGAGGGGGAGATGACGGCTTCCCGGCCGCGCCTTAAGTTTGATGCGGCCGAGCTGTTCTATGATTCCACGATAATGAAAAGCGTTCTTTCTAAAAAGAGCGGAGAAGGTTACATTCCGGTCAGTACCGAGGAGCATGTCATGAGATCGCAACAGGACGGTTTTGAGATATGCCCCGAAGAAGAAGGCCGGTACAGGCTCATATGCACTGCGGCGGACAGGAGCGGAAACAGATCCGAGAAGACTGTTGACTTTGCCATAGATTACACCCCGCCCGTCATATCCGGGATGTCGGATATAAGAAACAGATACTTCAAGTCGTTCAGACTTCCCGCGAAGGTTAGCGATTTTGTAAAGGATGCGTTCGGGGTGAAAGCCGGAGCATACGTTAACGACAGCGCGTTCGGGGATGATGACGTTATCATAGAAGAAGGCAAATACGTGCTGTCCATATTTGCAGAAGATGAAGCGGGAAACTGTGCGGAGGAGAGCGCCGAGTTTATAGTCGATCATACGTCACCGCAGATAGTCCTGTCGGGATTTGACAAAAACGGAGGAGTAAGAAAGGGTAGCATAGTTAAAGTGAGCCTTCTTGAAGAGTGCGATACGTTAAAGAGTGTATCGTTCAACGGGAGGGATATCGCGATATCGCCTGATAATACCGCGACGGTTGCCGTTAACGATAACGGAGAATACGATATTGCGGTATGTGCGACCGATCCCGCCGGAAATGTAACGGATACCGTGATCCATACGTCCGCATACCTTGGCAGCAGCCCACTTGCCGAATTGATAAAAACAGAGAAAAAATATGCGAGCCAAATTGTGAAAAACGACAAAAATGATCCCGACATTGCAGGACTCGCGATCGGCCTTATTTCGGTACTTACGGGCACATACGGACTGACCTGGCGCGCGTCTTTGCGTCATTGAAAAATCATGCGAGTCATTGTATACTTTTGGCATGTTCAGAGACAAGACAAAAGTGATAAAAATAGGCGACCGCGTTATAGGCGGCGGCAATCCGATACTGATCCAGTCAATGACCAATACGAAGACCGAAGATGTTGCCGCGACGGTTGAGCAGATAAAGCGTCTGGAGGCAGCGGGCTGCGAGATCGTAAGGTCAACGGTTCCGACCATGGAAGCGGCAAAGGCGATCGGACAGATCAGAAAAGAGATAAACATACCGATAGTCGCGGACATACATTTCGATCACAGACTGGCGATAGCCGCGATCGAAAACGGTGCCGACAAGATCAGGATCAATCCCGGTAACATCGGGTCGGCGGAAAACGTACGCGAAGTAGTCCGTGCGGCCAAAGAGCGTGATATACCGATACGTGTCGGTGTCAACAGCGGATCTCTTGAGAAGGAGATAGTCGAGCGGTACGGAAGAGTCACCGCAAAGGGCATAGTCGAGTCTGCGCTCGACAAAGTCCGTATGATAGAGGATGCCGGATATGACAACATTGTCGTCTCGATCAAATCATCGGATGTCCTCATGGCTATCGATGCGCACGATGAGATCGCGCCCCTCTGCCCGTATCCTCTTCATGTGGGGATAACGGAATCGGGTACCGTCCGCAGCGGGAACATTAAATCCGCGGTAGGACTTGGAGTCATCCTGAATAAAGGTATCGGAGATACGATAAGGGTATCCCTTACCGGGGATCCGGTACAGGAAGTGATAAGCGCCAAGCTCATCCTGAAAACGCTGGGCCTTCGAAGCGGGGGTATAGATGTCGTATCATGCCCGACATGCGGGAGAACGAGTATCGATCTCATATCGCTGGCTCAGGCAGTTGAAGAGATGGCCGGCGGATATGATCTTGATATAAAGGTTGCCGTGATGGGGTGTGTCGTAAACGGCCCCGGAGAGGCAAAGGAAGCGGACATAGGAATAGCCGGCGGCAAAGGAGAGGGACTTCTCATCAAAAAAGGCGAGATCATCAAGAAGGTTCCGGAGAGCGAACTTCTTGCCGCACTTAAATATGAACTGGATAACTGGGAGCGTTGATCGGTGATGGAAAAGAAATTTTTTGACGTGTTCAAAACGCTCATGGTATCCGATGATGACAGGGAATTACTCGAAGAGACCAGAGTCACGAGGCTGGTCTCTTCTTCGCGTCGTGATAAACTGCACATCTATCTTTCAAGTGATTACATCATCCCCAAAGACCGGATATACGAGATGGAGAACAGTATCCGAAAGCAGTACTACCGGGATACTCCGGTCAGCGTGAAGATAATCGAGAAGTTCACGCTCGGGAGTATGTACTCTCCCAAGGCGATCGTAAAGCAGTACAGGGGAAGCCTGATCACCGAGGCGTCTCATATCAACCCCGCGTGGACCGACCTTCTGTATCACGCCGATTTTGATTTTCCCGAAGGGGATGATTCGATCGTCCTCGTTCTCGAAGACAGATTCCTTGCAAGGGATATGTCCGAAGAGATACTTGATTTTCTTGATCATGCGATAAACACGAGGTGCCAGACATCATTTAAGATATCCGTTTCCTACAAGGCGAAGGAGGAACGCAAGAGCGTAATCCACGCGCGCGATAAGGTAACAGAGACCGTGCGAATGATAACGCTTAACACTTCGGGAAAGAAGGACGACGGCGAGCCTCCCGAAACCGCTCAGAGTCCGGAAACGGAAGATACTTTTGTCACTTATTCCGACAAAGACACCGGTGAAGATGAGATCTTCAACATATACAGTCACGGACCCGTGACGATAACATCGCATAAAGAGCCGGAGAAAGAGACTAAAGAGATGCCGGAAAAGAAGGAGATCAAAGAGGAGAAACCTTCGCGCAGACGGAGCCGACAGTCTTCAAACCCGGATGTGGTCTTCGGAAAGGATTTTACCGAAGGTCCGATGAACATCGCGGACATAGACGGAGATATAGGGGAGGTCGTTATCCGCGGCGAAGTGTGCGATCTTCTGATCAGGGATACGCGGACCGGCAAGAAGATGGTCACGTTCGCAGTGACCGATTATACGGATACGATCGACGTCAAGCTATTCCCTAAGGATGACCAGCAGGAGCGGCTGTTTGAGTACCTTAAGGAAGGTGTGTTCGTTCTCATAAAGGGAACGACCGGGATAGATAAGTTTGACGGAACGCT
>JAFZRD010000136.1 GCA_017620055.1 Lachnospiraceae bacterium | reverse complement strand
TACTGCAGAGATACCTTAATCCTCCGACGGGGGCAAAGCGCGAGAAGCAGGCCGGACACACGCTCTTTCGTGAGGGCGACAAGGTCATGCAGATCCGCAACAATTACCAGCTCGAGTGGGAGGTCACAACGAAATACGGGATAGTGGCCGACAAGGGTCTCGGAGTGTTCAACGGGGATATGGGGATAATAGACCGTATAGACGAATACTCCGAAACGATCGATGTCATCTATGACGATGATCACAGGGTGCATTATCCGTTTGCGAACCTCGATGAGCTTGAACTGGCGTATGCCGTGACGATACACAAGTCCCAGGGGAGTGAGTACCCCGCGGTGATCATTCCGCTGCTTACAGGCCCGAAGCAGCTGTTCAACAGAAATCTTCTGTATACCGCCGTGACACGTGCCAGAAAATGCGTCTGCATAGTCGGGAGCATCGAAACGGTCGAGAAGATGGTTAGAAACGGGGATGAGCTGAAAAGGTACACGAGCCTTGATGAAGCTCTTTGCGAGATGAGTGAACTGATCTGAATGAACATAAAGAAGATACCGGGTATGCTGCTCGATGCGATATACCCGCCCATATGCCCGATATGTAACGAGATAGTGCCTGCGGGAAAACTGATCTGTCCCGCCTGCGAAAGACTTTTGTCGTACGTGGAGGAACCGATCTGTGCCAAATGCGGCAAGCCTGTGGACGATGATGAAAGCCTCTGCCGTGACTGCGCGCGAGGAGGCCACGTGTATGATGAGGGCAGAGCCGTGTTCATATATGACGAGTATATGAGCAAGAGCATGTACAGGTTCAAATACAACGGCAAGCAGGAATATGCGCGCTTCTACGGCAGGTGTATGTATGAGTGCCTCGGCCCGTTTATAAAGAGCCGTAACATCGAAGCGATAGTACCCGTTCCGGTCCATAAGAAGAGGCTAAACGAGCGGGGATACAACCAGGCATATCTTCTTGCAAAGGAGCTTTCAAAGAGGCTTGAAATACCCGTCTGCGATCACCTCGTGATAAGAAAAACCGCCACAATGGTCCAGAAAAATCTCAGCGCCGCTTCGCGCCAAAATAATCTCAAAAAGGCTTTTATTGTATCCGAAAATAGTGTAAAATATTCTTCAGTCTTGATCGTGGATGACATATATACGACCGGGGCAACAGTCGATGCCGTTGCGGGATGCCTGAAGGGGGCAGGCGTGGGGAGAGTGTATTTTGTCTCGTTATGCATCGGAAGGGGCTGTTGAGCCCGAATATATAAGGCTTTTAGGAGGAATCGGACAATGGATGTCAAGAATTGCAAGAAGTGCAGGAGACTGTTCAATTATATAAGCGGTCCCGCAATCTGCCCCCAGTGCAGGGAGGAACTTGAGAAGAAGTTCCAGGAAGTCAAAAAGTATCTGTTTGATAACCGTAATGCGACAATCAAGAGTGTCGTTGAGAACTGTGAAGTAGAGGAGAGCCAGATCCGTCAGTGGATCAGGGAAGAGAGACTTGAGTTCTCATCGGGTGTCGATATAGGCGCTTTCTGTGAGACGTGCGGAGCACCGATCACAACGGGCCGTTTCTGCGAGAAGTGCAAAGCTTCGATGATCAACTCGTTCAATGAAGCCGGACGCAGACCCGAGGCTCCCGAACCCAAGCCGGCCAAGAGCCAGACGCACGAGAACAAGATGAGATTTTTGAACCAGTGATATTATGCTCAATGAGGAAAGAATAAGGCTGATGACCCGTATGGCAGCATACGAGGAACGCGAGGGAAGGAAGGATATCGCGATATCCGGATACTTCCGGGGCGACTACATCAGTTTCCAACTGTTAAAATCAGCTATATACGCCACCGTCGGGTTTGCCCTGGCGGTGGCTATGTATGTTTTATATAACATTGAGACGTTTCTTGAAGATTTCTATAAAATGGACATCCTCGAGTTCCTGAAGGATATACTGTCCAAGTACTGTCTTGTCCTTGCCATCTATCTTGTCATATCGTATTTCGTCTACAGTTACAGATA
Organism: Lachnospiraceae bacterium; assembly: GCA_017620055.1. Next base: position 4,115 of record JAFZRD010000136.1, on the reverse strand, counting down.
TCATAGGGCAAAACGGCATGTTAAGCAGTATAACCAGCTTCTGCGCGCTCTGCTGCAGATGCTTAACATTAACCGCAGAGGAAGGAAACAATAATGGAGTCATTACTGATCGCCAAAGAGCAGCTTGCGCGGTTCTACACGCGCTTTGAGGCTTATATAGTACCGACGCTCAAGTTTCTTGCTATGCTGTTTGCGATGCTCTTTATAAACAGCAGTGTCGGATTCATGAGCAAGCTGAAGAATCCCGCGATAGTGCTCATACTCTCGCTTTTGTGCTCGTTCCTTCCGGCAAACGTGATCGTGATACTTGCCGGATTCGTGATCGTTGCGCATATGTATGCACTTTCGCTTGAGTGCGCGATTGTCGTGCTGTTCATATTCATAATCATGTATGCCCTATATTTCAGGTTCACACCGAAGGATGCGATCGCAGTTCTCCTGACACCCGTTACGTTCGCGATGCACATTCCTTATGTGATGCCTCTTGCAATGGGCTTTGTCGGCAATCCGATCTCATCGATATCCGTCGGATGCGGTACGGCCGTATACTACATTCTCCACTATGTGAGTGAGAATGAGGAGTCACTTGCGGGTTCCGGATCCGGGGATCTTGACATCGAAGGTATGATGGGCGGTTTCAAGACCGTCATAGACGGTATACTCAAGAACGATCTGATGATCACGATGATAGTGACATTTGCAGCAACGATCATCGTCGTATATCTGATCAGAAAGCTCAAGATCAACTATTCATGGCAGATCGCGCTCGGTGCGGGCATGATAGTCTGCTTTGTGGTGCTTCTCGTGACCGGCGCTGTGCTTGATGCCGATGTCGGGATAGGAGGAGCGTTTGTCAGCATCCTTATATCGACAGTCATTGTGCTGGTGTTCCAGTTCTTTATATTCAGTGTCGATTACTCAAGGGCGGAACATGTCCAGTTTGAGGATGATGAGTACTATTACTATGTCAAGGCCATTCCCAAGATCACCGTGGATTCCGGCGCGGGAAGGATGCGATCCAGAAGGGTTGCGCGCAGGGAAGAGCCTGATTACGATGAGGACGAGGACGATTTTTAAATGTCGGAGATCATTGAATCCATAACCTCATTTATCGAACGATACGTTACCTGGCTGTCGATCCCCTCGATCAAATGGACAGACATTGTTGAGGTGCTGATCATCTCTGTGCTTTTGTACAGGGTGCTCGCATGGATCAAAGAGTCAAAAGCGTGGTCACTTCTCAAGGGTATAGTTTTTATCCTTGTTTTTGTCATGGTCGCAGCTATGTTCTCGATGACAACGATACTGTGGATCGCCAAGAACATCTTCGGTGTTGCCGTGACCGCCATGGTAGTCGTGTTCCAGCCGGAACTGCGTAAGGCGCTCGAACAGCTCGGCCGCCGGAAGGTTCTGTCATCATTTTTCCAGTTTGACAACAGGGTCATCGGGGAACGCTTTTCCGATCAGACCATAAACGAGATCGTAAGAGGTTCTTTTGAGATGGGAAGGGCCAAGACGGGCGCGCTCATCGTCATCGCGCAGAACGATCCTCTGACCGACTACGAGAAGACCGGTATCATGCTTGATTCCGCGATATCGAGCCAGCTTCTCATCAATATATTCGAACACAACACTCCGCTTCACGACGGAGCCGTTATCGTACAGGGAAACCGACTTGTATCGGCAACATGTTATCTGCCGCTTTCGGAGAACATGGAGTTGTCCAAGGAGCTCGGAACGAGACATCGTGCAGGTGTGGGTATATCCGAAGTGACGGATTCCATGACCGTCATCGTCTCGGAGGAGACCGGAAGAGTATCTGTTGCCTACGAAGGCAAGCTCTCGAGAAATGTTGACATGGATGAGCTCAAGGAGATGCTGCAGAGCATCCAGGGCAAGACATACGAGGAGAAGAAATCGTTCCGCTTGTTTAAGAGAAAGGCCGAATCATGAAAGATCTGTTCACGAAAAACCTCGGCCTTAAGATCGTCTCCGTCCTCGGTGCATTTGTCTTATGGCTGGTAGTCGTAAATGTAGACGACCCGATCATCAGCAAGACCTATACCGGCATATCTGTTGAGGTCACAAATGAGGATGTCCTGACCAATCAGGGGAAATGCTATGAGGTACTGGGCGATTCGGCGACGATAAACGTTGTCGTGACGGCCCACAGATCTGTCATGGATCTTATGAGCCGCGATTATATCAAAGCCACTGCCGATATGCGTTCGCTGTCATCTCTTGATACGGTCCCGATAGAAGTCAGGAGCACAAGGTACTCCGATAGGATCGAATCCGTGACGACAAGGGAGTCGAGTCTCAAGCTCAAGATTGAGAACGTTGCCGAGAAGGAGCTCCCTGTATCGATCGGTTATGAAGGTGAGCCGGCCGAAGGTTATATACTCGGAGGAGTCGAGAATGCGCTGTCGACGGTAGTCGTGAGCGGTCCGGAATCGGTGATAGCCGGTGTTGCCAAGATAATGGCAGTTGCGGACATCAAAGGCATCAATCGTGATTTTACGGTAACGGAGCCTCTGTTCGCGCTTGATGAGAAAGGCGACAGGATCGAGGACGACAGGCTGAAACTCTCGAGGACCGTGACCGAGATCAAATACATAATATATGCGACCAAGACGATACCGATCTCAAGCGGTTATTCCGGAGAACCCGCTCCGGGATACGGAACGACCGGATCGGTGCTGACGGATCCCGCGAGTGTCGTGATCGCCGGAAAAGGCGAGAATTATGATGACATGAACGTGATCTATATCTCTCCGGATGAAGTATCGGTCGAGGGAGCATCTTCGGATGTCGAGACCGTCGTGAACATATCGAATTACCTGCCCACGGGAGTCATATTCGCATCTCCCGAAGTGATAACGGATGTCAGGGTGACCGTAGGTATCGCGGAGAAACAGAAGAAGCTCATAGACGTGCCGCTGTCCAACATAACGGTTGACAATGTTCCCGAAGGATATGTGGCAAACATAGTCGACATAGGATCGACGTTATCCGTCGAAGTGCAGGGTATTGGCGATGAATTCGACAGGTACAGCGGAGACCTTGCGATCGGAAGCATAGACGCATCGGCGCTCGTTCCGAGAAGCGGACATGAAACAGGATCAGTGCCTGTCGGAGAGTGCGACGGAGCGGTCGTATTCGACTTCCCTACAGGCGTATCGCTCTCATCTCCGGTCACTCTCATGGTGATCGTGGATCACGTGGAAACGGGGGCTGATACCGGCTCGGTAATGCCGACCGCCGGGGCTGCCGCGACGGAATGATACCTTGTGGTATCAGACAGAATATAGTATAATCTTTCTTTGGGGGAAAGATATTGACAAAGATTGGAGGAAGTTGCTCTTATGGTTAGTCAGAGGGTCGTTATCAAGAACCCTACGGGCCTTCATTTAAGACCGGCCGGAATACTGTGCAAAGAAGCGATGAAGTACAAATCGCTGATCACGTTTTCCTTCCGCGAGAGCACCGCAAATGCGAAGAGCGTACTGAGCGTACTCGGTGCATGCGTCAAGTGCGGTGACGAGATAGAACTTGTATGTGACGGTGTTGATGAGGAAGAAGCTCTGCAGGCATTGATAAATGCCGTTGACAGCGGGTTGGGTGAATAGAACGAACATAGCAAAAGGCTCCGTGAAAACGGAGCCTTTTTTATTTCCTGAATGTATTGCCGAAGCTATGCAAGATAGAGTGCTATTGCCTTCTCCCAGTCGGCAAACGTATAGAGGCCCGTAAGCCTCAGCATATAGTTGTCAAGTACCGAATAATGCGGTCTGTCAGCCGATGCGGGGTTCATCTCCTTGTACTGCTCGCTCGTTACCGGATTGACCTTTGTATTCTTGCCCGCAAGGCGGAATATCTCCTTTGTGAAATCGGCCCATGAACATACGCCTTCGCACGTTCCGTGGAATATACCGTAATTCTCGGTCGCGATCAGCGAGAATATCGCTCTTGCGAGCTCGTCCGCACTTGTCGGTGATCCGATCTGGTCGTTAACAACGCTGACGGTATCATGCGTCTCCGACAGGCGGAGCATCGTCTTTACGAAGTTCTTGCCGTCACCGTACAGCCATGCGGTCCGGATGATAAAGAAATCC
>JAFZRD010000135.1 GCA_017620055.1 Lachnospiraceae bacterium | reverse complement strand
CTCGTGTAATTGGAGTCTTCCTGCTCGATCTTGATGATCTTGTTCGCCCTTATCCTGACCTGGCTCTTGTCCGTCACGGGAAGTTTGTCTATCTCCTCCAGGTCCGCAAGGCGTTCGGTCACCTGCTGGTATTCGACCTTCTGCGCCTCAACATCCTTCGAAGCAACGGCCATCATATCACAGTACTCCCTGACGTACTGCTCCCTCTGGGCCTTGTCATTCATGTTGAGCGTGCGTCTCTTCTTGGATACGTTTGCAAGAGACTGCATCAGTGACTCCGCCGACTCCGACGTGAAGTTAAGCTCTATGTCATCGAAATCGTCATCGCCGAATCCGAATACTTCTTTAATCCAGTTTATAAAACCCATTATTCCTGACTTCTCCTGTATTCCAGTTTCCAGTCATCGAGCGTATTGTCGAGCACTCTGTAGAACTCGGATACCTTGCCCGAATCGTGGAGTTTGAGTATGTCTCTCATCGCATCGGCGTACGGAGTGTCTATCTCCGACTCCCTTACCGATCTTATCAGTCTGATCGCCTCGAGCGATATGCGCTCGTCGTAGCCGTTCTTGACGACGATCCTGTCGTACTCTTCCTTCCTTGCGGACAGGCGCAGGCACACGAGATACATGATAAGGCTCTCACGCGATCCGTCCGTATCATATGCCTGCTTGAAATACTCTCCGGCTTTGTCGAGAAGGAACATCATCGAATATGCGCAGCCTACGTTATGAAGTATTGAACTGTACAGTTCCGGCTCCTCATCCTTCTTAAGTACCGACAGTACGTACTGGTATTCCTCTATCGCCCTCGGATATTTGTTCGCGCACAGGAGGTTGTCGCCGCGCACTTTTCTCTTTGCGGCAAACGACAGGGAGGCGTTGTCAACAAGTATCTGCTTGATCCTGGCAATCTCTTCCTCGTTGCAGTAATGCGTGTCAACCAGTATGGTCGTGACCATCTCACCGAGCGTCTTGCCTTCCTTGATCATTTTGCGGAGCTTGTTTGACAGTTCGGGCATCTCAAGGTTGTCTCGCATGTAATCGCACAGTCTGACATCGATCAGATCGTTGTCGAGGATGTATGCGTTCGCACAAAGGTAATAGCAAAGCTCATCCATGGAGTAAATGTTCACTCCAAGGCCCGACAGAAAATATGGAGTTGTGGACAGTGCCCCGAGGCACATGTACATTTCTGTTGCCATATGTTTATCCGTTAAGCGAACTCGATTATCTTCTCCCACTTTCTGCCCGTTGACGGGTAGAATTCACCGAAGCCGAGATCCTCGACCTGTATCTTCATCCTGCGTTCCGATTCGAACGAAACGTCAAGCCGGAGTCTTGATGCTTTTGGCGGACGGTCGGGCAGTCCCGACAGTTCCACATCTATGGTCTCCGCACCCTTGCCGTCAAGCGGCGTCATGATTAGCGGGACGCTCCTTGAATTGCCGAGCACGAAATCGTATGTAACTCCCGAGTCATACCAGTTCTCACCGGCATCCGCGATCGCAAGGTATTCCTCTTCACCCGCGACGTACATGTTCAGTCCGAGGTTGAACTTGAGCTTGTCGGGTCCGAGGAACACATAATTGCTGTTGAGCTCACACGGCTGGGCTTTGTCCTTGCCGCAGTAACATGCACCCTTTGAATACATGTTCCTGCCCTGGAACACACGTCTTCCGAGACACATGAACTTGAGCGTCTTGTTGCACCAGCTGCCCTCAAATCCCTCTCCGAGAAGGAACACGGTCCCCACCTTTTTGCCGCCGAAGTAATCGTGCGAAAGCTGGAGTATCATCTCATCAAGCCTGTCGGCTTTTTCCATCGACTCCTCTTCCTTCATCATGAATTTGGGCATCTTGATATCGTTAAAATCAGTCCTGTCGACAAATGCGACCACAGGCTCCGTCGCACGGTTCATCCACAGCTCATACGCCTTGAGATACGGTCCCGAGTAATCGAACACCGCAACGTCTCTCTCCCACAGGTCTTCAGGCTGGTGAAGGAGATAGTAATATATGCTCTCCTCGTATGTCTGAATGATTATCTTCTCTCTCGGAACAGGCATCCCCGATGCGATCTTCTCGACGATATCTACAAGCTTTCCCTCAAGGGAAGCAACCGTGAATATCATATATTCGACATCCGAAGGAGACATCACCATCGACAGGAGATTAAGCGACCTTCTGACGAACAGGATCAGAAGATCCGTCGCATCATATGCCTCGCCTTCGATCTCCATCTTGGCGCCTGCTGCCGCAAAACTCATAAGCTGGCTGACGAGTGTCGCCGTTCCGAGCTCCGCCGCCTTGATCGCGGCATTTCCGAATTCCCACTGTGCGACTCCCTTACGTTTCGACAGCACGGTCGGGATCCCGAGTCGCTCCTCTTCGGCGTCGCTCGCGACCGTTTCCGGTACGGTTGTATTCAGTTCGAAATAGCTGATCTGCGACATCGAGTCGTTCAGATCGTAGCCGATGATATACTTACCCATATTACCTTAGCTTAAACACCTTGTGCGCAAATGAGTCGGCCTCCACGTATTCCCTCATGATATCAAGGAGTGTATTGTCATCCTTGACCGTTCTCGATACGACCATGTCGTTGAGCATCGTGTATCTTGATTCGATCCTTGTATCACTCGTATCACTTACGGACAGCGAATCGCTCGCCGTCAGCACTTCTTTTCCGTTCTGTTCCTCGGTTATGTAATACTGCAGATTCTCTCCGAAGAAGAGGATGAACTCTCTCGTGAACACGCCGCCGAACATGTTCCTCATCTCCTCGGTGTGATAGTTCTCGTCACCTTCCCGGCCGTCCTCGAGGATGTAATGGAGCATAACGCGATAGTTCGGATTGGTCCTGTATTCGATGATCGTCTTATCGAGATAATCGGATATCTCAGGCACAAGATCGGCATACTTTCCGAAGAACCTGAAGTATGTGTTCCTGTGCATGAAGTCTACGATGAATTCCTTCAGCATCGCCTTGATCTTCTCGGTACGGCGGCTCTTGTCCTCGGAATAATATTTGAGGAGTGCGAGCTTGCACGCATCGTTAATGGGCTCTCCGAGTCTGTACATTTCGGTGATGTGCTCGAAGACCTTCTCGTCGGTGAGTCTCTCCTTCGCAAAGTATTCGAAAGAGCAGTATGACAGGTACGCAAGGGACACTTTCGTTCCGGTCGCATTCTTGCTGTACTCCTCGAATATCTCTTCCTTCTCTCCGACCGTCGTATGCGTGTAGAGCATCTGTATGATCAGTCTCTCCATGAGAGGGAACGTATCTATGTCAAAGCTTCTCGCTGCCTTCCAGATGTTACGAAGCTGCTTTGTAAGTCCGTTGTAATTCTCAACGAGATAACGCAGGAGCACCTCGTCGTATTTGCCGTTTGCGAATGCGTAATAGCAGAGCTTTAAGAGGAGCGGATCCGGTATCTTGTCCTTCTCCTTGACCATGTGGCTGCACACGCCGACACAGTCCTTCGCCGCAATCTCTTCGGTACCGTAAATGCACATTATCTGATATGCCTTCTCGAACATTCCGCGCCTCGTCATGAACTTGACAACGCTTGCGCGGTCCTTGGCGGACAGCACCTTGATGTCCATTCCGAGCAGGAATTCGTCGAGCGTCGTGATCTGGTCATTATCGTAATAATACTGGATCAGCGCCATCCTTATGTCACGCTTGTAATGCTCGGCCACTATCTTGGACTCGGCCAGTTCCCTGCAGTACTCCACGTTCGAATCGTCGACCATGACATAGTGCTTCCTGCCCTCGCACAGATACATGTCAAAGTAAACATTGTCGAGTACGTAATATCTGATCGACTGGATGAACACGGCTTCATTAAGAAGCTTCCTGATATCCGCCTTGTCGATTATCCTTCGCCTTTGTGAAGAGTCTTCGGTAAACAGCGTGTAGTCCGCGGAGTAGATCGTCGGATATGCAAGACCGTTCTCGATCTTGAATGATAGTTCCCCCTCAAACTGGGACTGTACGAGAATGACGTTCTTCGCGAGAGGATCGTCGATCCTGACTTCATGCGCGAACAGTATCTTCGCAAGATGTCTTGCCATCTCGGGCTTGATCATCTCAAGGAACAGGACATCCTCATATATCTTTGCAAGGTTCGCATCGATGTGTTCAAGTTCTATCTGCTCGACAGCGAATACCTGCATATGCTCACGGTATGTGTCGTATGTATCCGCATACTCTCTCTTGTGCGCGATCAGGTTCGCATACAGGAACGCGATCCTGTGATAGTTCATGTCGTTCCTGAAACCGAAATACATGAGTACCGATCTCGGTATCAGACCGTCATAGTCAGTTGGTATCGAATACATATAGTACTCGAACAGTTTTGTGATACGAAGCTGCATCCTGACAGCCCTGTCAAACCATGCGAAATACTTCGGTCCGGAAACATTACCCTTGATAAGAAGCGTCGCAACAACCTCAACAGTCTCCTCATCTCCCGTTATGTCGTAGGTGTTGCACAACAGTTTATACAGGAGCGGATCGTATTCTCTCTGTTTTCCGGCCAGATACAGAAGCTGCTTCTCTATCTCGGGATCCATGATGCCGAGCTTTGTCGCAAAGTACAGAACCTGTATCTCGAACCGTGACAGCTTACTGAGCTTCTCGGTATTGGCCACAAAGAAGTTGTATGCTTCTATGTACATGATAGGACTCGTGCATCCACTGTCGTACATGCTCTCGAGAAGCGATATCTTACGCGTGGCGTTGTCCGCCAGACCCTCGTCCAGATACAGCAGGGTCCACAGTATCTCAAAGCTCTTGGGATTGCTCTCGAACAGCGTATTGACCTTTTCCGCGTTCCCGTTTATGTAATCGTCGTCGCGGTTAACGAGTGTCTGCAGATACAGGAAATATGCCTGCTGCCTTGCCTCCGCATCGGCGATGTTCATCTCGTTCTCTACATGGTCGAGTACCCACTGTGCCTCGTTCTCGCGTCGCTGAACGACAAGCAGCTGTGCCTGGTACAGTCTGGAGACGGGATTCCTGTCATCGAGCGAGTTCATCCTCTCGACGATCTTCATCGACTCCCTTACCCAGTTGCCGACATTCGTCTTCTTCATCCTGAACGACACGTACTGCCGCATCAGTCTCATCGTGAGATTCTTCTTCTCGCGCCTTGCGGCTCTCTTCGCATTTATGTTCGCGCGGTGCCTTGCGACTATCCCGATGTTCAGCTCGCAGTTCGCACTTTTGACGGTTATCGTTCCGAAGTTTCTTCCCTCATGAAGCCTGTCCCCGATGATCGTAAACTTTATAAGATGATCGTTCCCGATAAAATCACTTACGCTGAGTCTGTCCTTTTCGAGCCTTATGAAATCAACATCCGTGGAAAGCGCGACATCGATGTTTCCCCACGTTGATTTGTGAAGAATGAACTCCGATTCGACGTTGTCGGACACATCCGTATACTCGTAATTCATCCTGTCAACGCTGTAGGTGACAGGCCTCTTTTTGTTTATCGCAACGAGAAAATCATCGACGGCCTGGGGATCCTTAGGGTTATTGGAAAGACCCCTGTATTTGTCGAAATGAACCCTGTCATTCCCGCCGAACACCTGCGGGAAATTCGATGAATAGAACAGGTCGACCGCCTCATCCCAGTTGACCTGGGCCTGATTGGTGAAATGGAACAGATTCCTGACATTGCCGAGAGAGCTCTGGACTAT
>JAFZRD010000134.1 GCA_017620055.1 Lachnospiraceae bacterium | reverse complement strand
ATACCGGTGTCGGTGAATACCTCGAGAAGCAGGCTGTGAGGCTTTCTTCCGTCGAGGATATGCACGCGGCTCACGCCGCTTTTTATCGCATCAGTACAATTCTTAAGCTTCGGGAGCATTCCGCCTCCGATGAATCCCTTGTCTATAAGCTCGTCGACCTCCGAAACCGTCAGTCTCGAGATGAACGTCGACGGATCCTCGGGATCGCGGTATACACCCTCGATATCGGTCAGGAACGCGAGCTTGTTCGCGCCCATCGCCTTTGCTATCGCACATGCGGCGTCATCCGCATTTATATTGTAAGTGTTGAAATCCTTATCGAGTCCTATCGGAGCTACGATAGGGAGAAAATCCTTCTCAAGCAGGTCCTCGAGTATCTTCGTGTCGACCTTTGTTACTTCCCCGACAAAACCGATGTCCTTACCGTCGGAATACTTTTTCTCAACCGTGAGAAGCCCTCCGTCCTTACCGGATATACCGACCGCCTTGACTCCGAGCTCCGTTACCATCGATACGAGCGACTTGTTGACCTTCCCGAGTACCATTTCCGCGATCTCCATCGTCTCGGCATCGGTAACACGAAGACCGTTGACGAACTCGCTCTTCTTGCCGACCTTTCCGATCCACGCCGAGATATCCTTGCCCCCGCCGTGCACGACTATCGGCTTGAATCCGACAAGCTTTAAGAGCGTGACATCCTTGATGACGTTCTTCTTGAGCTCCTCATCCGCCATCGCGCTTCCGCCGTACTTGACGACTATGACCTTTCGGTTAAACTGCTGTATGTACGGAAGTGCCTCTATGAGCACCTCAGCCTTCTGAAGGTATTTCTCCTTGTATATCTCTTCCATGTTATCCGGCCCTTTCTTCCTGTCTATGAACGATAGTCAGCATTTATCTTAACATAATCGAATGTAAGATCACATCCCCATGCGGTAGCTTTTTGCGATCCTTCGTTCATGTCAACGACGACCGTGATCTCATCCTCGGAGAGTATCTTTGTTGCCTCGTCTTCGGAATATGCCGCTTTAAGGCCGTTCTCAAACACCCTTATCGAACCCGCACGGCTGACATAGTCGAGTGAGACCTTGTCGGGATCGAAGTCCGCTCCCGAATATCCGAGAGCACACAGGAATCTTCCGAAGTTTGAATCGTGTCCGAACACCGCAGCCTTACAGAGCGATGACGATGCGACGGAACGCGCCAGAAGCTTTGCGTTCTCCTTTGTGTCGGCATTTATGACCTTCACTTCAAACAGCGCGTTCGCGCCTTCTCCGTCCTTTGCCATGTGCTTTGCAAGGTATTCGTCAACATAGTGAAGCGCCGCCATAAAAATATCAAGATCTTCGCCTTCGCAGTCGATGACGGGATTTTCGGCGCAGCCGTTTGCAAGCACGAGATAAGTATCATTTGTTGATGTGTCGCCGTCTACCGTGATCATATTGAACGTATCGGGTATATCGGCATGGACACACTTGTCGAGCATCTCCTTTGTGATGGCGCAGTCCGTGCATATGTATGCGAGCATCGTGCACATATTGGGATGGATCATTCCGCTTCCTTTGCTCATTCCGCCTATCGTCACGCACTTTCCGCCGATCATGACCTGTACGGCGATCTCCTTCGGGACCGTGTCGGTCGTCATGATCGCTGCTTCAGCATCGGCTGCCGCCTGCCTCGTATCGGAAAGGTTCTTCGCAAGCTCGGCAACGCCGGCCCTGATCTTATCGGCCGGTATCTGTTCGCCTATGACACCTGTTGATCCGACAAGCACCGAATCCGCGGGGATCGATAACGCCTCGGCTGCTGCCTGAGCGGTTATCCTGCACAGCTCCATGCCGGGCTCTCCCGTTGCGGCATTGGCTATCCCCGAATTGGCGACCACCGCGTGCACACACGGGGAATTGGCGACTATATCCATATCGAATTTAACGGGCGCAGCCTTCACGACATTTGAAGTGAACATCCCGGCAACGGTCGCCGGGGATTCGGAATAGATCATCGCCATGTCTTTCCTGTTCGTATATTTGATGCCCGCTGCGACTCCCGCCGCCTTGTATCCTTTTGCGGCCGTAACGCCGCCGTCTGTAACTTTGATATCGTATTCTTTCATATATGTTACCTCTCTCGGGTCCTATTTGTTGAAATTGACTATGTTCTCGCTGTTTAATACAAAATCATAATAGTTCAGGTCTTCGCGTCTTGTCCAGCCGATCGTGTTCCAGAACGCGTTTCCTATATCATTGGCGGTAAAGGCAATAAGGCTGACTTTGCTGATCTTCTCTTTTTTGAGAGCGTTCATGCAAAAGACGACCATCGCTTTTCCGATCCCTCTTCGTCTGTGATCGGGATGAACGCACACATGATATAGACATCCGCGTCTGCCGTCATGCCCGCATAGTATCGCTCCGACGATCTTTCCGTCTTCTTCGGCAACAACGCTCGTGTCGGGATTTCTTCTTAAGAAACGCTCAACACCTTCTCTTGAATCATCGACCGACCTTATCGCAAAGCCTTTGATCGTCATCCAGAGTGCGTGTACATCCTCGTAATCTTCGATTGTCATTATCCGTATCTGCATATTATTCATCTTTTCTGTATATTATGCACTCATTTGTGTATATTATTCATTTTTATATTCTATATGATTTTTGCCTATTGTCAACTGTTTTCTGAAATTTCTTCTGTTTTTTCATAAGATTGGTGTTGCATTTTATACATTTTTGTATTATGCTCAATAGCGAGTTTATAAATGTAGCAAATCACCAAACAAGCATTTCCAAAGGAGCAAAACAATGAAAGAAAAAGTCATACTTGCATATTCGGGCGGTCTTGATACAACGGCGATCATACCGTGGCTCAAAGAGAACTACGATTATGATGTCATATGCTGCTGCATCGACTGCGGACAGGAAAGCGAACTCGACGGTCTTGAGGAGCGTGCCAAAGCGAGCGGCGCAACGAAGCTTTACATAGAAGACGTTGTCGACGAGTTCTGTGACGATTACATCGTTCCGTGCGTTCAGGGATGCGCAGTATATGAGAATAAGTACCTTCTCGGCACATCAATGGCAAGACCCGTTATCGCAAAACGTCTTGTCGAAATAGCACGGAAGGAGGGGGCCGCGGCCATCTGCCATGGAGCGACCGGAAAAGGAAACGACCAGATACGTTTCGAGCTGGCCATCAAGGCTCTCGCACCTGACCTTAAGATCATCGCCGCATGGCGTGATGACAAGTGGACCCTTGATTCAAGGGAATCCGAGATCGAGTACTGCAAGGCTCACGGAATACATCTTCCTTTCTCGGCCGACAACAGCTACAGCCGCGACCGCAACTTATGGCATATCAGTCATGAAGGTCTCGAGCTTGAGGATCCTGCAAATGAGCCGAACTACGATCATCTCCTTGTACTCGGATGCACACCCGAAAAGGCACCCGACGAAGGCGAATACGTTACGATGACGTTCGAAGCGGGCGTACCCGTAAGTATCAACGGAAATAAGATGAAGGTTTCCGATATCATCCGCGAACTCAACAAGCTCGGCGGCAAGCACGGTATCGGTATCGTCGATATAGTCGAGAACAGGGTTGTAGGCATGAAATCCCGCGGCGTTTACGAGACACCCGGCGGTACGATCCTCATGGAAGCTCACCAGCAGCTCGAGGAGCTGATCCTTGACCGCGACACATATGCAATGAAGAAGGACATGGGCAACAAGCTCGCGCAGATCGTATATGAAGGAAAATGGTTCACACCTCTCCGCGAAGCCGTATGTGCCTTCATCAAGAGCACTCAGCAGTATGTCACCGGCGAAGTGAAGTTCAAACTCTACAAAGGAAACATCATCAAGGCAGGAACGACATCGCCCTATTCTCTCTACAACGAGAGCATCGCAAGCTTCAAAACGGGCGACCTCTATGATCACCACGATGCAACCGGATTCATCAATCTCTTCGGACTCTCCTGCAAGGTCCGCGCTATGAAGATGCAGGAAGCCGGAAAGAAAAGCTGACATCCTATGATAGTTCTGTCTTATATCGCCGTTTACCTGGCGGTCATCAATCTGGCGGGTTTTCTGTCAATGGCTTTTGACAAGAGGAAAGCCCGCCGGAATAAATGGCGGATACCCGAGGCCACTCTGTTCCTGTTTGCCATCTTCGGAGGCAGCCTGGGCTGTCTTCTCGGAATGCGAGTATTTCATCACAAGACCCAGAAACCAAAGTTCTATATCGGAATACCGATAATCCTCGGAGTCCAGTTACTGGTGCTGGCTTATTTCCTCTTCCTGGCACCGCTGAAATTCAGGATCCTGTAGTTTATCATCCCTTCGGGGACTATCACGGAGAAGATCATGACAGTCTATATTGCCATATGTGATAACAACGTTGCCGACCGCAAGCAACTCGAGCGCCTCCTGGAGCGTGAAAAAGACAAACGTCTTCAGGCAAACGGAGACGTTCTGTACATAGATTCGTTCGGGAGCGAAGAAGCGCTCATGGCCACGCCGGTCAAATACGATATCTTCTTCATAGACATAACCGAAGGCGCCGACAACGGAATGGAGATAGCCAAGAAGCTCCGTCAGAGAGGTATTATAGCCCCGATAGTTCTTTGCGAATCTACTATAAGCTATACATCATACGTCAATGCACCCGAAGAACTCATATATATCGAGAAGCCCATCAACAAGGGACAGGTCAGCCATCTTGTCGACGTTGCCCTCGACTGGACGAGCCGCAAGACTCCGCTTGTCGAGATCAAATGCCAGAATGAGACCCGGTTTATCAGATATGACGAGCTGATACGTGCCATACCTATCGATAAATACTACGCAAGATTATGCCTTACGGACGGCGAGTTCATAGACATGACCGATTCCGTTGAGTCGCTTGCACGGCAATGCAGCGTATACGGATGCTTTATCCGATGCAAAAAGGATCTTGTGAACATATTCCATATCGAAAATGCGACGGCAAAGGGATTTCGTCTGTCAAACGGAGATATAGTCAGATACTCTGTCAGACAGCGCGAGAAGATAATAAAGACCATGGCTGACAATCTTCGTTATCTAAAAGCCCATTAACGCCGCCGCCTCTTCTTCACACTTTTTATAAGCCGCATTTACGCGTCTTATTTTCTTCGACATTTCGTACATGCCGCGTTTTATCCCCGACAGATCCTCACATATGTTCTCGAGCGCTTTTTCGGCGCAGAGCTTTGAGGTTATCGTAAATGCCATATTCTTTCTGACTCCCTCTACGGAGGCCTGTACGACTCCTATCAGTTCACTTCCTTCCTCAATAGAGCCGGCAGCGCCCGCACAGGCATCGGTATCTATCGAAACACTCCCCGCCGCAGGCGGCCGGGAATCCGCTACGGTCCGTTCCATAAGAGCCATCTTTTGCGCGAATCCGGCACTCACAAGACCGAGAGTCGGCGCAATGCAGTCCTCGGCAAGTTTATCGGGCGGCGTCGTAAGGGCGAGAGATATCGCCGTTCCGGCAACGGTCGCAAAATTACGCCTGTCGTCATCGTCCGCGCTTCGAAGTATCCCGCACATCCCGTCCGTCAGATAACCGAGTCCCTTCGCCAGAAGGCCCTGGGTGCGTATGGTCAGAAAGTTGCCGTCGACGTCAAATTCATTCTCGGTAAGAAGAGTGACGGGTGAGTGAGCCGCGGCGGCCGAGCTGTCATTAAAGACAAAAAGGCATGTCCCGGCTATCGACGTAAGAAGGATGTTTACAAAATCATTATATGCGCACACCGACGTTATCTTTTGCGAGGCGGCAGCGATCCCGGCGGGATCTTTTATGAGAAGATCCTCTCCGAACCCCTGTCCGTCAAAGGATAAGCATTCCCTGATCCTCTCGTTCCGGCTGACCGTCACGAACTGCGCGAGATTCCCTCCCTTTGAATGCCCCGTAACAACGATATCGTTATATATACCGCACTCGCTTTCGACAAAATCATCCGCTATCTGCTGTATCTTCGTCTCATCGGTAAATGCCCCTTCGAAATTGTCGCACCATGCCTCCTTTGTCCCGCCCGTACCGCGGAACACGACGACCGGATCGGCATCCTTGGGATCGGTGTAACACAAGGCTCTCACATCTTTCTCTTCGAGTATCCGGCTTGCCGATATCTTTCCGAAGTCGGGATTTTCACTTATCCTTCTGTCCATCCGGGTAAATACCGTCGCAACATCCTCACAGCTCATTCCGCCTCCCCTTGCTGCCTCAATGACGCTTGCGGCGGTAAAACTGCCGTCCTCTTCACGGTATGCATCGATTATCGCCTCTATCGGCTCATCCGATATACAGGCCGGGACATATACGAAATTTGATAACAGGAGCAGCTCCTCCTGTGTGTACTTTCCCTTCATGCTATCCCGACAATATACGTCCTGGCACCTATCGTCAGCTCATCGTGATCATTGAGGCACCCTTCCGTTATCTTCCTGCTGTTTATCTTCGTTCCGTTGGAAGAAGACAGATCCCTGACATATATCTGTTTGTCCCTTTCAAAAAGTTCACAATGACGCTTTGACAGCGCATCGTCACCGGTTATGACTATATCGCAGTCTCCCCGTCCGACCGACATAACGCCTCCGAGCACTATCCTGTATCTCCTCCCCGGATCGTCCTTGTCGGTAAGGTCCAGAACGGTATGATCGTCGGCAAGAAGGCGAGTGGCCGTATCTGCCGCGTCATATCCTCCGTCGAGCAGTACCGTATCTCCCCCTTCGTAGCCCGTAAGGTCCGATGTTTTATAACCTTTAAGTTCGTAGTCCTCAAAGAAGTCATCATCTGCTTCCGGTATCCGCGGAGGCGGTGTAACTCCCCGCCGCCTCTTCTTCATTATCACGAAACTTCCGAGAACCGCGGCAAGAAGCCCTGCGGCGATCAGGATACTCGACAGTACGAGAGCGCTCCCGCTCTCCCAAAAGCCCGGAGTGCGGTCATACTCGTATATGACACCTTCGGTCCCCGGATCACCTGTCAGGTATTCCTCCGAAGGGACCTCTTCGGGAATCTCCTCTGATATACCGTCATCTGCGGCATCTGCGTTTTCCGTGACTTCATCCGTCTCATCGGTCTCATACTTCTTCCAGTGTGCCGACGAGTATTCATCCATT
>JAFZRD010000133.1 GCA_017620055.1 Lachnospiraceae bacterium | reverse complement strand
GATATAACGATGATGTGTGTCGAGTGGAAATAGGAAGAACATGAAGTCATTCAGAAAGTTTACGGTCAAGTTCATATCGCTGTTTGCGGCAACGGTCCTCTTTGCGACTGTCCCGTTTGCGTATCCGGCAGGCGCCGATGAGCAGGAGATCGGTGAGGGACTTCGCGAGATCGGAAGAGGGCTTCGGGAAAACATTGACGAGGATGCATTCGCGTTCAGAACTTCTGAGAGACGCGGGCTACGGAGAACATCGGGATCTGAACTTCCGGAGGCGTGTGATCTTCGCGACCGGAACGTTGTCACACCCGTAAGACTTCAGAATCCGTTCGGTACCTGCTGGGGATTTGCGGCGATCGCATCAGCCGAGACAAACATTCTCAGTCATGGTCTTACTACAAAAACTGCAAACGATCTTGATCTGTCGGAAAAACATCTTGCTTTTTTTGCCAGACGTCCGATATTGAGTGACGTTTCCAATCCCAAATACTTAACCCAGGAGGGTGAGGGAACGATCTTTAAGGGAGAGAAACCATCATCAGAGATATACGGCGAAGGGTTTTCGTTTGTTGCAACAAGTCTTTTTGCGGCAGGTATCGGTCCTGTTGAGGAAAGTGACAACCCGTTGTTTGTATATCGAGGAAAGAACGGAAACAGGTTTTCCACCGGAGGTGTCGACCGGTGGTACAGCGAAGAAGATGACTGGTGGATCGATGATGACACTAAGTATGACTACCGGTGGGAGCAGGATTATGTATTAAAGGAATCAAATATTCTTCCGCTTCCCTCAGCGGCCCTGGAAAAAGGAAATACCGCCGACTGGGAAAGAGCCAACAAGGCTATAAAGGAAATGATATATGACGGGAACGCTGTCCAGGTGGGATTCTATGCGGATACTTCAACGCCGGGGCAGGAGGCGCAGACCGAGTATATCAGCCCTGAATGGGCTCATTATACGTTTGAGAAAAAGGAAGGCAATCATGCTGTTACTATCGTCGGATGGGATGACAATTATCCAAAAGAGAGATTCCGGCATCTGAAAAAGGACGGAACGCAGGCACCCATACCGGAAAATAACGGCGCATGGCTTGTCAAGAACAGCTGGGGAGCAGAGACCAATGAATTCCCCAACAACGGATATTTAGGATGGGGACTCCTCGAAGGGCAGGATAAAATCTCATCAGATTATAAGCCTGTATCGGGTGCCAAACACACGGGATACTTCTGGCTCTCTTACGAGGATCGCAGTATTGACGGGCTGGAGGCTCTTGAATTTGACAGAGCGGCAACTCAGCCGTATTACCTTGCCCAGTATGATCTTATGCCGGTAAACGATGTTGACTTTACGGCACAGCCCTTTAGGGTTTCAATGGCAAATGTCTTTGATGTCAATGACATTCTGGATGAGAGAGAAACAGCGGCAAAGCTGGAAGAGGTTTCATGCCAGACAGCCTCACCTGAGACTACAGTCACATATGATGTATATCTTATGGAATCCGGTGCGAGAAACCCTGATGACGGAACACGGATAGCTCATTTTGTCAAAACATACAAATACGGAGGATTTCATAAGGAAAGCTTGCCTGAGCCTAAGATAGTAGGGCGGGGAGATAAATTTTCCGTAGTCGTAACACAGCTGACACCGGACGGGGAATACGGATTCAATTTACAACTCGGACTCAACAAAACCGGAACGTCCGCCGCAAAGATGTTTTATTCAAATGGCGTGATCAATGCCGGTGAAAGCTATGTATATAATTCCACAGACGGGAAATGGGACGACCTGGCAGATGAGACCTTAAGAAAGGCTCTACTGGGTCCCTATTATAGCACTTTAGCCATGGATAATTTTCCTATAAAATCATATCTGTCCAAGGCGAATGCCCCCGAGGTGGTGATCACGCCGCCCGAGGCGGTGACCGGACTTGAATATGACGGAAGCGCACATGCTCTTGTTACTGCGGGATCCGTGAAACAGGGTGAAACCGAAGGCATGATGTACTATGCTGTTGAAAATGAGACCGGTTATCCGGGAGATTATTCAACCTCCGTTCCGGAGAAAACGACATCAGGCAGTTACAGGGTTTATTATAAAGCGGTTGTTAACGGAAAAGTTGTCGGATTGGGCGATGTGGAAACAGCGATCGCACCGAAAGAGCTCACGTTTGAATGGAGTGATTTTACCTCAACTAAATATGACGGAGACCCTCACGGAGTGAGCGTGACACTGTCGGGTAAATGCGGTTCGGATGATGTGAATCCGGTCGTGGAAAACGCCTCCCAGACCAATGCCGGCAGTTATACTGCAAGTCTGACGGGACTGTCGGGAGCAAAGAAGGACAATTATACCCTGCCCTCCTCCGGACGGACGAAGAATTACTCGATAACAAAGAGAAACGTTACGCTGACATCGGCAACCGACAGCAAGGAGTATGACGGAAGTGCGCTGACGAACAGCAGGGTCACAGCTTCGGAAGACGGATTTGTGGGAAGCGAGGGTGTGAATGTTGACGTTACCGGATCGCAGACTGCACCCGGAACGAGCAGGAACATGTTCTCGTATACGCCCATGAGCAATACGAGAGAAGGCAACTACAATATAACATGCGAATACGGAACACTTACCGTCAACTGGTGGGGTGATGACAAGAGAAACCTTCATCCCGTTACCATTGTCGCAAATAGCGATACGGTCACTTATGACGGATATGAACATACGGTCAGCGGTTTTACCGATGAGTCCGTCCGCTTTACGTTGGGCGGCGAGACCTATCGTGTATCGGGAGTGACTGCCGAAGCATCGGGAACGGATATCGGATCATATACGAGTGTCGTCCGCGGAACGCCGGTCATAACCGGTCCCGGAGGAGAGGAAGTCACGTCCCATTTTGCGGTCGGGACCGAGAACGGGACGCTCAGGATAAGGACAAGGTCGGTTAACGATGCATCGATAACTCTTGAGAACGATCTGATATATAACGGTTCCGAACTGACGCAGAACATATCGGTCAGAGTGGATGGGCGTACCCTTACAAAAGATACCGATTATGAGATATCGGGAAATAAAGCAACTTCCGCCGGAACCCATACCCTTACGATCATAGGAAAGGGCAATTACGAAGGAAGCGCTTCAAAGGATTACGAGATAAAGTATCCCGAGATCACAGGAGTCTCCGTATCACAAAGCGGTACTCTTGATTACAACGGATATTCACAGGTTCCGTCTGTCAGGACAGAGTGTGATCAGAACGGAGTCACGTTCACGTTCGCAAAATCATCCGACTCGACATACACTTCCGGCATACCGTCATACCGCGATGCGGGTGAATACACGGTGTATTACCGGGCAGAGAAACAGGATTACAGGTCGAAGACCGGAACGTTTACGGTCAGGATAGAAAAGGCTACCCTCGGTGTCAGCTGGGGTTCCACTTCGTTCACATATGACGGGAGTACTCACGTTCCGAAGGCGACTGCGACACGGGTGCTTGGAGAAGACAACATCAGATTTACGGTATCGGGCGGAACAAGCCAGGAAGGATCACATACCGCTACGATCACGGGAATGGAAGGAAGCGGTTGTGACAACTATAATCTTCCGTCCGACAGATCCGTTTCGTTTAAGATTACGAAGTCGTCGGGCAGTTCGGGAAGTTCATTGGGAAGCTCGAACGGATCATCAAATTCTACGGGAAATAACAATACTACTACCAAGAGCACGACTTCGAATTCCAAGTCCGGCTCCGGAAACTCGAAACCGACGACCGGCAATAACGGTTCAAACAGTACCGGTTCAAACAATACAACCAAGAATACAAATACAACCAAGACGACAAAGACAGACGCACCGAAGACCGGCTCGGACACAACCAAAGATACCGACAACAAGGATTCAAAAGATACAACAGAAACAAAAGACTCCAAGGACAGTGACAGCAAGAAGACTACATCCGCTTCCGGCACTGCAGAGAAGATAGCGAAGAACACGACCCTTGCGGACAACGAGGAGGCCCTCAAAGCGATCCTCGGCGAAGAGAAATTCAAGGAGCTTGCCGATGCCGGAAAGACGCCTTCGGTGCGTCTCGGGGTAAAGGGCATGGCAAAGAATGACGTGCCTGAAAACGACAGGAAGATCGCTGAGAAGAAGACCGAAGAGTTGAAGTCCTCGATCCCGAACCTTACAGTCGGAGCATATCTTGATCTGACGCTTGAGATGAAAGAGGACAGTGACTGGGAAAAGGTCAGCAACACGAAGGGACCCGTTAAGATAGTAGTCAAGGTTCCCTCTGATATTCAGAAGAAAGCCGCAAAATGCTTCATGATGAGGATCCATGATGAAGAGGCGACCGTCCTCGAGGATACGGATGAAGATCCCGAAACACTGACCGTTGAATCCGATGAGTTCTCGACATATGTGATGCTTTATCAGGAGAAAGAGAAGCAGGCCAAAGAGGAAAAAGTCAGCACAGCATCCGCTGATACGGATGATAAGAAGAATGAAACGAAGATAGAGGAAAAATCACCCGACACGGGTACTGCTTCGATCACGGAGCACTCATCCGAGCCGTCCGGAGAGGACAACGAGATATGGAGGATCGTCCTATTTGTTGTGCTCGTTGTCGTTGTTGTCGGAGTGATACTTCTTGGCGTATACGGATCGAAGATACTGAACAAGGAGTAAGATCAGGATCGCGAGGCTGATGATCTGGGAAGTGGACAGCAGACTGTATTTACCTCTGTCGGCATCTCCGCGGAGCATCTCGAGGAAGAACCTTGCGATGCAGTATGAAACAAGATAGGTCACAAGGAGGCCTTTGGAGCGCATCCTGTGATTTTTACGAAGGAAGAGGAGAAGCGCGAAGATAACGAGATTGACGAGAGCTTCGAGGAGCTGGACCGGAAAGCGGGTCACTTCGCTCAGGGCGGGATCAAGTTCACTGTCGGGAAACTGCACCGCGAACAATCCGGAATAGGGAATGCCGTAACAGCATCCGGCAAGAAAACACCCCACTCTGCCAAACGCATGAACAAAAGGGATATACGGGACCATGGCAACGCCCATCGGTTCCGTTTCTATTTTGTACTGGCGGCAGTAGATCATAAAACCAACAAAAGCACCGAACAGACCGCCGAAGAACGTCAGTCCTCCGAACAGGTAGTTCAGTGCTTCTATCGGGCTCAGATCCCACATCTTCATGAACACATCAAAGTGCATCACGACACGCGGAACCTTTGAGAGAAAATACATTACTTTGGCGCCTGCACCGATCCCAAGTACGATGTATACGGAACAATACAGCACATCGTTTTTGTATGCGCCGTACCGGCCGGCAGATCTCATCGCAACCGCCACGGCACAGATATAACCGATGATGAACATCAGTCCGTAAGTGGAAAATCTGTATGTTTCCGTAAATACGATGTAGGGATACATGAAGGTCTTAATCCATGTCTTTCAGAAGATCCTTGACGGCATCCTCGATCTGCTCATCGGTGATATCGTTGAGTGAGTCGTTCAGATCGTTGAGCGCCCTGTCGACATCCTTGACAGCCCTGCGCGCCCTGCATGCCGAACCTACGCAGCCGTAGCATCCCGTTCCGCATGTGCATGCTCCGCAGAATGTACATGCTACGAAGAATACCGCACCGAAGATCACTCCGAGAAGTGAGCATATGAAAGCGGCTGATCCCTGTTCTTCACCGGAAGCCTTGCGGACCTTGATGCTGAATATCAGCGCCACGATACCGAGTGCAAGTCCGAGGAGTGCGGGGATAGTACCGAACAAGATCGCACCGAGTACCGACAGTACGATCGAACCGATACCCATCCACAGAAGATAGGTGGGATTTTCAAGAAAATCAGCATTCAGCGTTGCTTTGGGAGCAGACGGGGTCGGCCCTGAGGCGGGAGTACCGCAGTTAGGACAGAAGTTATCCCCTTCGGGAATGTTTGTTCCGCAATTCTTACAAAACATTATGAATACCTCCTATGTTTGAGAATTATACTTTATAGCGGTATTCTATCACATTTCCGGGGAAAAATCCTCTTCTTTAGGATATCTGATGCGTTCGTGAAGATACGAGCGGTAGCGCATCCACGCAGTGACACCGCTGAGCACCCAAACAACACCGGCGGATACCCATATACCCGTTGAACCCATTCCCATGTAGCGGGTCATGAGTATAGGGAGAGTGAACCTTCCGATGACTTCGACTATGCCGTTGAAGAGTGCAAAGAACGCATCTCCGACTCCGGTGAGAACACCGCGGACGACATATATGAGACCGAGGGCGGGGTAGAACAGGGACGTTATCCGAAGCCCCATCGCACCAAGCCTAATGACCTCAGCATCCGTAACAAAGAGTCCCGTGATCGCTCCGCCGAAGAACTGCATCACAAGAATCATGGCGGCTGTGAGAACGAGCATGATCAGAAGTCCTTTGATGTATCCTGTGTAAACTCTCTTATATTTGCGGGCGCCGAAGTTCTGGCCGCTGAACGTCGCAAGTGATGCACCGAGCGTCGTGTACGGCTGGTGTATGAGCTGTTCTATCCTGTTGGTCGCGGTAAATGCGGCGATGACCGTTGTACCGTATGAGTTGACGACACGCTGCACGGCCATGGCGGAGATCGAGATCAGCGCGAACTGAAGCGACATCGGAACCCCGAGCCGGATGACCTTTTTACACATATCGAATGATATGAGAAAATCACTTCGCCTGAGTCTGAAGTAAGGATTGATCTTATACGCATATATACCGCATGTGGTCATCGCGGTGAACTGCGATATCACCGTCGCGATCGCGGCACCTTTTATGCCCATCTTGAGATTATAGACAAATATGATATCAAGGACGACGTTCAGCAGAGTCGAGAGTATAAGGAAGTACAGGGGGGATCTGGAGTCGCCGAGCGCACGCAGCATTGCCGCGAGGTAATTGTAGAGTGATACGAACAGTATCCCAACGCACATGATACGTATGTACATCGCGGAGTTCGGAAGGATATCCGCGGGAGTGTTGAGGAGTGATAAGAGCGCGGGGGTCCCGATAAAACATATGATCCCGAACAGAAGCGGCACGATCAGCATGATGAAACCGGTGTTGACGATACAGTTCTTGACTTTGTCGTCGTCACGGGCGCCGAAGAACTGAGACGCTATGATACCGCCTCCGTTACCGATCCCGTTACACAGCGCGAAAAACAGGAATGTGATCGATGCCGAAGATCCGACAGCGGCGAGCGCATCGGGTCCGACAAAACGTCCCACGATTATCGAGTCGGCTATGTTATATATCTGCTGGAATATGTTTCCGATAAGTGCCGGCAGCGCAAATACGAGAATATGTCGGGTCGGGCTTCCGACCGTCATGTCAGTGGTATTATCTCTCATGACAGCTGTATTCTATAGCAAGGGAATAGGCTTGTAAATAATATTCTTATATTGTACTTGCGTCCGCAAATGAGATAGAATGAATGAGGACCGCGAGCGGTCCGGGAAAGGTTTGTATCTGATGAGAACTGCAAGGATCAAAGAAAGCAAAGCTGCGATATTCGCATGTGCGTTTCTTATCCCTTTTTTATGCATGGCGGTGTTCTGGGCCGTCTGCGGTATATATCCGTTCGGGGCCTCCTCGATACTGACGGGTGACATGGATGTGGAGTTCGTCAACTTCTATGCGTATTTTATCAATACGCTCAGGACGAACAACGACTGGTCATACATGCTGACGAAGACTCTCGGGGGTGATTTTCCGGGACTGGCCGCATTTCAGCTTCACGATCCGCTACTGTTCCTGCTGATGCTGTTTCCCGGCGAGAAGATAGCAGTGGGTATCGAGCTCGTGTTCACGATCCAGGTCTCGATCGCGGGCCTGTGTACTTCGATCCTTCTCAATAACAGATACAAAAAAACATGGATGTCGCTCCTGTTCTCGACCGCGTATTCGTTCTGCGCGTTCTTCTTCGGATATCTAGTTCTGACGATCTACTTCGGGGCGTTGATGATACTGCCCCTTGTCCTGTACTTCTTCCTTGAATATCTTGACGGGAAGAAGAGTTTCATACCGTTTGTCATATCCGCATGCGTCTTCATCTATATCAATTATCATATGGGATTCATGCTTGTGATCTTCCTCGTACTTTGCTATATCGCAAAGATCATTGAGGACACCTCGTATGTTAAGAAGATCGGAAGCCTGGCGCTCTCGGGCATCACGGTGCTTCTTGTCGACGGATTTTTCCTCATAAGGACTGGACTGTCGCTTCTCGGAGAGAAAACAACAACGGGTGCGGATTACGGTATGTACAGGAGATTCCCGATAGACCAGCTCTTTGCGGGAATGTTCGCCGGATGTGCCAGAAACGACCTGAGGCCACTCATATACTGTTCCGTAGCGGTGTTCTTCTTTATGATCGTTTACTTCATCTCTTCGGGCATAAGGCTTCGGGAAAAGCTGGCGGCTGTATTTATCATCGCGGCCGTATCGGTGAGTATGTGGATCAATGCCATCGATGCAGTCTGGCACGGTTTCAACAATCCCGAGGGATTCTACTGGAGATACGCGTATTACATCAGCATAACGGCGATCGTTCTCGGATATAAAGGGTTCATCGCGATCACGGATGACGAAGGAGAAAAGAAGAAGACAGGAATGATCGTCATGGCCGCCGCCGTTATGTATCTCTACATGGCATACCTGTTCCTCAGGAGTAATCCGTACCTTGACGCTTATCGGCTTGTTTTGAACGCGATTCTTGTCGCGGCAGTCGGTGTGACGGCGTTCATGATGACAAAGAAAGGCAGGGTAAGGACTGCCGGATTTGTGATCCTTCTTGCGGTATCGCTTGCCGAAATGGTGTACAGTTCGAAGACATCGTACATATGCCTTAACGCGCTCGGAGAGCCACTCCCGGAGATGGCGCAGTTCTTCGAGGATTACAGGGACATAGGAGACGTCATATCGTATGTGAAGAGTACCGATGACGGATTCTACAGGATAGAGAAAGATTTTGACAGGGCGATCAACGACCCGTCACTGTTTGATTACATAGGTCTGTCCCATGACAGTTCATGCGAGAAGGATGAGATCCTTGACTGGCTTGTCAACTTCGGATTCTGTAAGACGGTTTATTTCACTTACTACAACGGAGGAAGCACTTCGTTCACGGATAACTTCTTCGGGATCAGGTATTACATCTCCAGATTCGATTCGGTTGAGAAACCGTACGAAAGCATGTCTTATTCCGGAAAGTATTACGCCTATGAGAATACCAACGCTCTGCCGATGGCATACATCGCGCCCGACGGGCTTTGTGATATCGACATATCGGAGGGAAATACATTCGAGAAACAAAATCACATAGCCTCATACTGGAGCGATACCCCGGTCTTTATCAAAGCACAGCCTGAAGTATTGCTTGACGGAGCAAAAGAGGATACCAGGGGACATTATGTGAGAACGGACGATGAAGGATACGTCGTATACACGATGAACATAACCGAGAACATGCCGCTCTACATGTACTTCTACGCTCCGGAAAGACAGAACGGGGAAGTGTTCGTAAACGGTGAGTCGAGGGATGTGTACTTTACCGTGAACCACTGGAACACACTGTGTGCCGGGACATACAGCCCCGGGGATACGGTTGAGATAAGGATGCAGATCAAAGATGACGCGCTCGATATTACCGAACCCTGCTTTTACTATGAGGACCCGGAGGCGCTTTCAAAATGGGCCGATGCCGCAAAGGAGCTTGATAAAGGGATCGGAAACGTGACAAAGATCAAAAGCTCCCACCTGACATTTGAGACAAAGGGCAATAAGACACAGACAGTCATGATGTCGATACCTTACGAGAAGGCATGGAAAGTTACATGCGACGGCGATACGGTTGAAACAAAGGCTGCCATCGGAGAACTCATGTGCTTTGAGGTGCCTTCCGGGGATCATGTCGTCGATATGAGATACACGCCCGAAGGAACATATGCCGGGATCGCAACGAGCATCATCGGTCTGATCCTCTTCTTCGGACGCATAACAGTAATAAATTTGCATAATGAGAAGTTCATGTTAAAGGAAAAATTGTTCAAAAGGTCGAAATTACAGAAAATTACCAAATGACGTACCATTTGAGTGCATATTTGCTATACTTATAGCGGTACGGACAACTGTGATTCAGAGGAATTAAGACATGTACATATTCAGTGCTATATCACTGCTCGGCGGACTGGCTCTGTTCCTGTACGGAATGAAGCTGATGGGCAATAACCTCAAGGAAAGCGCTTCGGGAACGCTGAAGATAGTTATCGGCAAGATCACCGATAACGCGGTGAAAGCATTTTTCCTCGGTATGATCATTACCGCCATCATCCAGTCTTCAACGGCGACGATAGTCATCACGTCCGGTCTTGTGGCAGCGGGCGTCCTGTCGTTCGATCAGTCTTTCGGAATAATCGTAGGTGCAAACGTCGGAACGACCATAACGGGTCAGATTATCAGACTCATGGACATCAATGCGGAAAAGGGATCGTTCCTTCAGTTCTTCCAGCCATCAACACTTGCCCCCCTTGCTCTCATAATCGGTATAGTCCTCATAATGGGGTTCAGGTTCAAAAGGTCTGACAACTTCGGTAACATCGCGGTCGGCTTCGGTATACTGTTTACCGGTCTGATGAACATGACAAGTGCCGTAAGCGCATTTTCTGAAAGCGGTATTGTGGATGTTCTGTTCGAGAACATGGGTAACAATCCGGTCATCGGATATCTGACCGGTGCGATCATAGCGTTCGTTCTCCAGAGTTCATCGGCGACCATCGGTATGCTGCAGGCATTTTCACAGGCGGGCACGATCCCGTTCAAGGTTGTGTATGTTGTTATCGTCGGCGTATATCTCGGTGACTGTGTTACGACCGGTATCGTATGTTCGATAGGAGCCAATGCCGATTCGAAGAGAGTCGGTCTTCTCAATATAATCTATAACCTCTGCAAAACGGTCCTCGTTCTTGTTGTTGTGTTCATACTGAAAAAGACGGGAGTCATTGACGGTCTCTGGAACGCAACGATGCGTTCGGGAAGCATCGCGAACGTGAACTCGGTATTTAATCTTGCCAGCGCGGTCATCCTGCTTCCTGTCGGAGGTGTGATCAAGAAGCTCTCCAAGACGATGGTCAAGGATGATAAAGTTGCGGCAGGCAAATACGCGGACAAGATCACGGCACTCAACCCCGTGTTCTTCAGGACACCGGCCATCGCGTTCGGAGGTTGTTACGACGTACTGAACATCATGTACGATGCGGCTGTGGAGAACATATACAAAGCATATTCGGTCATAAAGGAATATAACGAGGATGTGATAGAGGAGATACATGATGAAGAGGAGAACATAGATTATCTGACGGATCATGTGGACAAATATCTGGTCCAGCTCGCACCTTATGTCAGCGAGGATCTTCACATACGTATATTGAAACAGTACCACAAACTTGTTTCCGAATTCGAGCATCTCGGGGATTATGCCGACAAGATGGCGGATGCGGCAACAACCCTCCACGATGAGAGGATAGTGTTCTCCCCTACCGCGATGGGAGAGATAGAACTTACGAAGAAGCTTGTTGATGAGATCATAGGTTATTCGGCCAAGGCGTTCCAGAAGAGGAACGTGAGTGCCGCATATCATATCGAGCCGTGCGTATCGGTACTCCAGGAGCTTGTATCAACGCTTCACGACAATCATCTCGTGCGCCTGCGTGAGGGGATGTGTACCGTAAGGGCCGGCGTTATCTTCTCGGATATCCTGTCAAACGTCGAGAGAATAGGTAAGACGTGTTCCAACATAGGAATCGCGACCATTGCAAGAGTCAGCTCCGAAGTCGACAACAGCAGGCATTCATACACCGCCTCGATACATCAGGGCAAGAACGAGGAATACAACAGGGAATACGAAGAAGTTCACAGGACATACTACGACAGACTGTCGGAGATAGATGCAAAAGGGGAGGCTGTAAATGCTTAAGCTTCTGAAACATTTCATGACCGTTAACGAACACAGACGGGAGGTCAGAAGAGGGTGTTTCCGGGTTGGCCTGTATCTGCAGGGACTGACACACGACCTTAGCAAATACAGTCCGGAGGAATTCTTTGTCGGCGCGAAGTATTATCAGGGATACAGGAGTCCCAACAATGCCGAGCGCGAGAAGAAGGGGTACTCTGAAGCCTGGATA
The DNA here is from genome assembly GCA_017620055.1 of Lachnospiraceae bacterium. The sequence goes on along the minus strand of JAFZRD010000133.1, from coordinate 2,427 downwards.
CATCACAAGGGACGCAACAAACATCATTACGAGTACTGGACGGATTACAAGCCGGCTCGAAAAGGCGAGCGCGAAGGAGAAGAGCATGTGATCGTCCCGACCAGGATGCCGAAGCGATATCTTGTCGAGATGTATGTCGACCGCGTTGCGGCTTCCGCGATATACAACAAAGGACACTTCACATACGACATGCCTCTTCAGTATTATCAGAGGGGCAATTACACAAGCCTGATGGAAGAGCATACGAGACAGGAACTGGAGAATCTCCTGAAGATGCTCGCGGCAAACGGACCCGAGGTGACCGAGAGCTATATCAGGAACGTCATCCTGAAGCATTATCCCGGAGCAAGGATAGCAGAGCATTTTGCCAACCGCAGGAAGAAGCACAATGGCAACAAAAAGAACGCTTGAGATAATAGAGATTTTCAGGGACATGTATTCGGATGAGGTAAGATGTTATCTCGATCATTCGAACGCATGGCAGCTTCTCATTGCGACCATACTCAGCGCACAGTGTACCGACGCAAGAGTCAATATCGTAACGAAGGATCTCTTCGTCAAATACAAAACACTCAGTGATTTTGCAAATGCCGACATTGCCGAGATGGAACAGGATATCAGGCAGACGGGATTTTACCATAACAAAGCAAGGAACATAATCGGATGTGCCCGGATGCTCGTCGAAGAGTACGGCGGAGAAGTTCCGAGCGATATAGATGAGCTTACAAAGCTTCCCGGAGTCGGACGCAAGACCGCGAACGTTATCAGAGGGAACATCTACGGTATACCGAGTATTGTCGTCGATACGCATGTAAAGAGGATAGCGGGACGCCTTAAGCTTACAAGCGAAGAAGATCCCGTGAAGATAGAATATGACCTCATGAAGGTCATACCGGAAGAGTACTGGATACTCATCAATATCTGGTTCATCACGTTTGGTCGGGGTCGCTGCAGGGCACAGTCTCCAGAATGTCAAGGATGTCCGCTGGCAGGATATTGTCAGGAGCCTCTGAAGAAGAAGACTCCCCGTCGTCGGACAGTTTGATGACTGCGGATGTGTGTGAATCGAGAATGTTTTGAAGTTTGTTTATCGTTGAATTTTTCGTAAGGGATCTGATGTTGTCCGCACAGTTGATGAGACGCTGGATCTCAACATACTGACCCTTTTCGGCATATATCTCCGCGAGGATCGTATAGTTGCCGGATATATCGGTACCGACTTTGATCCCGGCATTCAGTGTGGCTATGGCTTCATCTTCAAATCCCGCGTTTTTGTATTCGCAGCCGAGATCGAAGATGTTCTTCGTAAGAGAAGTGAAGTTCTGATCATACTCCGTCAGGATCGGAAGATTCGGAGCCCCGTATGTGAGCTTCAGATCCGTATTGGAGATCCCCGTAAGGTTTACGATCTTGAGTTCGGCAAGGCGTTTGATCTCACTTATAAGGGAAGCGCATCTTTCATTGACCGCCGGTTCGGGCATCGGGATGTCTTCCAAAGGGACCTTTACGAACGGCAGATCGTCGAGAGGCTGCTTTAACGTATTGTTTGCGCGGCGCTCTTTTTCCCTGAAGCTTCGAAGGCCGTCTTCGGGCCGTGAGGAAGTGAACTTCATGAACACGAATATGAAGCCCGCGAGCAGTACGATGGTTGTAAATAAAGGTGATATCATATATAATTACCTAATTGATCTGTAAGCGATATTTGGCAATAATTCAGCAGATTTTGAGGAAATCCGTCATGATGAATTTTCGTAACAAGAAAACAAAACAGACGATATCGGCAGTGATAATACTGATACTCGTCATCGCGATGATAGTACCTACCCTTATCGCCCTTGTATCATAAACAAATCGGACAGGAGTGTCAATGACGATGAAACGGCAGTGTTTCATAAAGAAAATAACGGCATCTTTTGTTGCGCTCGCACTCTGCCTGCAGGCAGATACACTACCTGTGAGCGCATTTTCCGGTGAGGATTTTTTTGCGGGTGCATCGGGTCTTGTCAGGGATGCGATGAAGACCGTCAGAAGTGGTTCCGAGAAGGGATCTTCGGATGATACGTTCAACATGGAGATAGAGCCGACGGTTGAAAGAGACCTCTCGGGGAAGATACTCGAGGGTATATATGTCGATGATATCAACCTTTCCGGCAAGACATATGACGAAGCGGTCAAGACGATCAAAGATAAGGTCAGATCCATGGCCGGAGCCTCGATCACACTCAATTCGATCGGGGATAACAGTGTGATCGTAACGGCCGGTGAACTTGGCCTTAACTGGAACGATACGAACCTGATAGCGGATGCGCTCTATGTCGGAAGAGACGGCAATATGGTCGCGAGATATAAACAGCGCAAGGATCTGGAACATCAGAAGATCATATATCCGTTAAAGCTGGAACTCGATAAGGACAAGATCATTTCCGT
>JAFZRD010000132.1 GCA_017620055.1 Lachnospiraceae bacterium | reverse complement strand
TCCCGCTGTATGCGCCTTATCTCTTCCCTTGTCTGAAGACGCAGCCTTGCGTCAAGGTTTGAGAGCGGTTCATCGAGAAGAAGGACTCTGGGTGTCTTCACAAGAGCTCTTGCTATCGCGACACGCTGCTGCTGTCCTCCCGACAGTTCCGAAGGTTTTCTCTCCATGAGTTCGTCTATCTGCACGAGCTTTGCGGCATGAAGCACACGCTCGGCCATCTCTTCCTTGGAAAGTTTCGCATCACCTCTGAGGTTCTCGAGCGGAAAGCGGATATTCTTCTCGACGGTCAGATGCGGATAGAGCGCGTAGCTCTGGAATACGAGGCCCACGCCGCGCTCCTGTGCCGGAAGATCGGTCACGTCATCATCACCGAAGAACACCTTTCCTTCGGTAGGCTTCTCAAGGCCCGATATAAGATTCAGCGTCGTCGACTTGCCGCAGCCCGACGGGCCCAGCAGGCCCACGAGCTTACCGTCCGGTATCTCGAAGTCGAAATCGCTGACGGCGATCACGTCGCCGCCCTGCTTCTTGTTCCTGTTGGGGAACTTTTTGGTGAGGTGTTGTAAGACAATTTTCATTTGCGGTACTCCTGTTGTTCCCTTTACGCGGCTCGGTCGGACGCACCTCGCCGCCTCATGCGAGTCGACGATCACCGTTTGATCAAAAGTTTTGGAGCACGTTGTTACTTGACGAGGTTTTTCACGAGTCTAGTAACGTGACGTGCGGAAAGAAGCGAAAGCGCCTTTTGAGCAAATGTGTGATTCGCTCGACGAGCAATACTGTCATATGTCGTACGTGTGCATCAGATCGCGTGAAATATGGTCAAGGTCGGGATAGATCGACCCTTCCGTGATGCCGAACACACGAAGCGAATCTATAAAGTACTTCTTGCGGTCCTTCGGTATGATTATCCGGTACAGCGTATCCTCATCGCATATGTCCTCGAGCCTGCGCAGTGAATTGTGTACCGTGAAGTTGGCCTGCTGACTGTACATGCGGAGGTTGTTGTCCGTCGAGGAGACCGCAAGGATACGGTCATCGAGTTCATGATTGTGATGATTATGTTTGAATGCGGGAAGCAGCATCTCCTGTGTGGTCTCGGCATCGTTCGGATATATGCAGTGTCCGAAGCCCTGCGATTCATTGAGTGACATCGGCGAGAGCACCCATACGCATGCATCTTTGTCGCCTGTCTGCTTATGCGTTTCCGTTGCAAAGAACGACGCTATGAGCGGAGATTTGCTCCAGTCAAGAAGTCTCGTCGGCAGTCCGTAATGCTGCATGATCGCGACCCATCCCGCGTAGTTCTTCTTCTCGGGCGGCTTGTTCATGATCTGCCTTGCCTTGATATAGAAATCGTTCGTTATGAACCTCTCGACATCGATCCTCTTCTGCGTACGCTGGATCGAAGGAATCAGCGGAAGCGACGAGTCATCCTCACCCCTGTACCACAGATTCAGGCCATGCTTTCCCGCCAGCTCGTTCACGAACTGCAGCAGATCGTCGATATTTGTAATCCTCTTCTCAATCATAATTCATCGCCCAGTATAAAAATGTTGTTGAGTGTTAAGTTCCTAAGGGAGTCGATGAAACACCGTTTCCTCAAAAGTTTTGGAGGACGTTGTTACTTGACGAGGTTTCTCACGAGTCTAGTAACGTGACGTCCGGAAAGAAGCGAAAGCGCCTTTTGAGGAAATGTGTGTTTCCGTCGACGACCGTGAGAAAATGGGGACGGTTCCTCATTCTCAATTTTGAGAAATAAGAACCGTCCCCAATTCTCACACATTCTGTTTAATCATTACCACGCGCTTCTGAGTCCGCCCGACATCTTCTCATCAAGGACAGCCTTAAGTTCTCCTGCGGAGTGATGCGTGATCATCTCTTCCGCATCGCCGGTGTAAGCCCATACGCTCAGCAGGCAGTTCCACTCATCATTCGTGAATGTATGTCCGCCGTATGAATGACCGCCCGCTGCCGCTGCTGCCGCAAGTGCTGCCTGTGCAGCCGCTGCTTCCTCAGCCGCCTTAGCTGCATCCTCAGCTGCCTTTGCCGCATCCGCTGCCGCTTTCTTCTCAGCCTCTTCCTTTGTCTGGGTCTGGCTCTCTTCCGTGGTAGCGTTAGCCTCGGTCTTCTTCTCTTCTTCCTTCTTGTCGTCTTCCTTCTTATCTTCCTCGGTCGGTCCCTGGTTGAACTCTTCCTCGGAGATCTCTGTCAGGAACTCGCTCTTCATGTAACCGTCCTGACCTTTGTACATGATGTGTGTCCAGTCATCAACATCCTCGACCTTCTCGAACATATCGCCCTTCTTGGCCTTGCCGAGAACATCACCGTCCGTGCTGTTCGTGGATCTGACGTTGACATCATCACCGGTACTCTTGACGTATTTTTTCATGACTGCCGCTTCGGCCTCTGCCGCTGCCGCAGCTGCTTCCTCTTCAACCTTCTTCTGTTCCTCGGCCTGTTTCGCAGCCTCTGCCTGCGCACGTGCGACCGAATCGACAACCGCGAATGTCAGTACCTGGCTCTTGATATCCTTGCACTCAACATATACGGTAACATTACCTTCGTTCATACCGGTTGTGAGCACTGCCTTGCCGTCATCATTGATCTCGAACGAACTCGTCGGATCGTCCACGACCGCCTTGGCTTTCTTGATGCTCGCCTTTGAAGGTTTCGTATTGATCGTAAATGTGTACTGCGTACCGACTTCAAGCGATGTCTCTGAAAAGTCCGGCTGAAGCGCTATCGTCTTAAGCTTGTTGGACAGGGTGTACAGATATATTCCTCCACCGATGACCGTTACAGCGATAAGCACCGCAAACACAAGGATCAGGATTCTGACTAAACTGTTTTGCCTTCTCACGATAATTCTCCTTTGATATATACGATAAACTGATGTTTATATATTCCGACACAGTATTATACACCATCCGCGCAAGTTCTATCAAGCCTTAAAGGATAAACTTCTCCACTATTTCGGCTATCGCGCTTTCGTTATTGGTGCGCCTCGTCACATACCCGGCATGTGATTTTGCCTCATCGGTGCCGTTTTGCACGACAACACCGAGACCCGCGGCGTCAAGCATCGAGATGTCATTTGCCTCATCTCCCGCTGCGATCGATCGCTCCACACCGATACCGAGAACATCGCATACCATCCTGACAGCGTTGCCTTTCGACACGCCCGGCGGAAGGTATTCAAGGAGAAAATCATTGGAGAAGACACTCTCGACATGTCCTTCGGATATGTGTCTGTATTTACTCTCGAACTCCTCGAGTATCCGCCTGCTCTCCCCCTCTTTGATCGACATCACGATGAACTTCGGCGGAGGTGCGGGAAGATCTTCGGGGATCCTTTCAAGTATCCTGTACGGCATCTTGATGCGCTGACAGTATATCTTCAGCTCTTCCGTCTCGCGCAGCGACACAACGTTTTCCTGCGTGTACGTATGGATGTGAAGCCCTTCGGAAGATGCCGCCGCAAACATCTTTGCGACCGTATCGTAGTCGACGGTGCGTGAACTTATGACCTGTTCTTTTCCGCAGTCATATACGATGCCCCCGTTCGAGCATGCAAGATATATGCCCGGCCTGTAGAGCGACAGTTCGTTCGCAACTACCTTTGCACTGTACAGCGGCCGCCCCGTTGCGATAACGAAGTGATGCCCCTCTTCAAGCATCCTGTTGATGGAATCAAGATCCCGGCTGCTGACGTTCTTCTCATCATCGAGAAGCGTCCCGTCAAGATCCGAAAACAGTATCCTGCTGTCGTTCCTAGTTATCGTCATCTTCCTTGTTGGCCGTGTATACGAACCTCTTCCTTGCCATCTCGTCGCTCGCAAGATATTCGTCGTACGTTGTGATCTTGTCTATCATCGTGCCGTTAGGCAGGAATTCCATGATGCGGTTCGCCGTCGTCTCTACAAACTGGTGGTCGTGGGATGCGAACAGGATGACGCCCGGGAACTTGATCAGTCCGTTGTTGAGCGCCGTGATGCTCTCCATGTCGAGATGGTTCGTCGGCTCGTCGAGGATCAGGATGTTGGCTCCGGATATCATCATCTTGGAGAGCAGGCATCTTACCTTCTCTCCTCCCGAGAGAATGTTGATCTTCTTCACTCCGTCCTCGCCGGGGAAGAGCATCCTTCCGAGGAAACCTCTGACATATGTGACATCCTTGACCGGCGAGTATCCCGTCAGCCAGTCCGTGATCGTGTAATCATGCGCGAACTCTTCGGTGTAATCGCGCGGGAAATATGCCTGAGATGTTGTCACGCCCCACTTGTACGTACCCTCATCGGGTTCAAGCTCGCCCCTGAGTATCTTGAACAGTGTCGTCTTGGCAAGCTCGTTCGTTCCGACAAACGCGACCTTGTCATCGTGTCCGAGTATGAACGATATATTGTCGAGAACCTTCACGCCGTCGATCGTCTTGCTGATGCCTTCAACGGTCAGCACCTCGTTTCCGATCTCGCGGTCGGGTCTGAAATCAATGTAAGGATACTTCCTGCTCGAAGGTTTGATCGTATCGAGTTCGATCTTCTCCAGCGCTCTCTTACGGCTCGTCGCCTGTTTTGATTTGGAGGCGTTCGCCGAAAATCGTGAGATGAACTCCTGCAGTTCCT
>JAFZRD010000131.1 GCA_017620055.1 Lachnospiraceae bacterium | reverse complement strand
CAGTGCTCTTATATCACTGATCGCTTCCTTATATGACTTCTTCTTGCCGAACAGGAGCGTTGTCCCCAGGACGAATCCTTTGACCCCTTTAGGTGCAAACTCCACGATCTTGTCGGCGGAACATGCACCGTCCCAGTATGCATCAAATCCCATTTCCTTCTGGAGAGGAAGGAGCTTGTCATACTTCTTGGCCACGTAAGGCAGATACATCTGACCCGCGTTACCCGGATTGACCGACATTACAAGAACCTTCTTGACGATCTGGAGCATCTCGACAACAGTCTCAACGCTCGTTCCGGGATTGATCGCTATACCCGGTATCATCTTGGCATTGATTATCTTCTGGAGTGTCGTTGAAGGATGGTATTCCGCTTCGGGATGGATGTAGACAGTATCTCCGGGGCGGAGCTTTTCCAGGAAGAAATGGATGTTGTTGTTGGGATGTTCAAGCATCAGATGTACATCCAGAGGTTTACTCGTCGCGGATGCGATATAAGCCATATCGTTAAGCGACATCGCAAAGTTCGGTACGTAGCGGCCGTCCATGATATCGATATGGAACGAATCTATACCTGCTTCTTCGAGATCCCTGACTTCTTTTTCCAGATTACCGTAATTGGCGCACATCATCGATGCGCATAATTCAATCTCCATTATTTCCTACCTTCTTCCAGTATCTTCTCGGTAACTTCGCGGATGACCCCTTCACCGCCTTTTGCATTCGTCACGTATTTGGCGACCGATTTTACCGAAGCGCATGCATCGGCCGGACAGCATCCGAGTCCGACAAATTCAACGGCATCCTTATCGGCAAGGTCATCGCCGATATAAACGACCTCTTCCGGTTTGATCTTGTATGTGGCGCACAGTCTGTTGATGCACGAAACCTTGTCGGTACATCCCTGTGCGAGTACGTCTATCTTGAGCTTCTCGCAGCGGCGCTTATTGAGAAGGACATCTTCTCCGGTTATGACACCCGTGATTATTCCGTTCTCGCGAAGAAGACGGAACGCGACACCGTCTCTCGTGTTGAACTTCTTGAGTTCGTCACCTTTTTCCGAATAATACATTCCCGCATCGGTCATGCAGCCGTCGCAGTCGGTCAGGAACATCTTGTATTTGATGCCCTGTGATTTTCCTGCCTGAGCAGGGCTATCGCCTGACTTTACAGCATCTGCACTCTCGGTCGCATCTGCGATACTGTCCCTTCTGGTCATGAGAGCTTCGGTGACTATCCAGTCGCTTGGCTCATCTATCTCATAATAAGTATCTTCGCTCATGAGGGAGATCCGGATATTGCCCGAAAGTCTGCATCCGCTTGCCAGAAGGCCCTTGCGGGATGTGATGTAGAATGCGCCGTTCTCAACATAGTATTCTTCAAAATCCTGACGCCTGGGTCTGTTCCCGACGTCATAATTCTGAGGCCGTGCGTTACCGTCATTATCAATTCCCCAAATAAAACGTTTCTGCGGAACTACCGATATCACGCTGTCCGTGCCCGGTGTAGAGAATGCGTTGAACCCGTTGTCAAGATCCGCTCCGGTGAGCATCGGTGAAGTTGCCTGGACAAGTGCGATATTGTCGAATCTGTGCTTCTTGGCAAACTCGATCATCGCCGATTCCGTCGTCGCCGTATCGGTCGCCGTTTCGGGCGATCTGTCGATGACACTCACCTTTCCGAACATGTCGTAATCCTCCGAACAGAATCTCTCGATGCACAGTTTTATCTCACTGCTGTCGGTCGCAACAAAAACCTTGTCTATCGCGCGGCAGTCACATGCGGCCGCAACGGTCCAGTACACGAGAGGTCGTCCGTGGATCTCTTTGATGTTTTTGAGGGGGATGGATTTGCTCCCGCCCCTTACCGGGATAAAAGCAACATTCATGTTTATCTTTTCCTGTATTTCAGTTTGTCTCTCTGAACCTGCTCTATCGGAAGGATCTCTTCGGATTTGTAGGTCAGGGCTTCCTTGGTTGTCTGAAGGTTTCTCTTCAGCCTTCTGATACCGTCAGGCTCAAGAGATGCCGCGTGATCGGTACCCTTGAATGTACGGTCAAGCGTATAATGTCTCTCGAAAACGCTCGCCCCGAGTGTATAGGCGGCAACATCGATCGCGATACCGAGATGATGCCCCGAGAATCCTATGGCCTTAACCCTGTCTTCATAAGCTTCGCGCATCCTTGTTATCTCGAGTAGGCACACGTCCTTGAACGGCACCGGGTAACCCGATGTGCAGTTGAACAGCACAAGATCCTTTGCCCTTCCACGTTCCTCGAAGAACTTCACGATCTGTTCCTCTTCCTCATGCGTTGTCATTCCGAACGAAAGCTGTATCTCGCCGTCATAATTGTCGCATATGTACCCGAGCATATCGTAATTGGTATTGCACGCACTCGGTATCTTGATGAACTTCGGATCGATCGAGACTATCTCTTTGGCGCTCGTCATGTCCCATACCGAAGTGGAATAGGTGATGCCTGATTCTTCGCACCATTTCTTCAGCTGTTTATGCTTATCGAGATCGAACTCCAGAAACTCCCTGTGGGCGCCGTAAGTATCCCCGTACGAATTATACGGAACGGGATGCGGTGCGTTGTACTGCTCCGGAGTCAGAAGTTCCTTCGGACATCTCTTCTGGAACTTGATCGCATCGGCTTTGCAGAACATCGCGGCAGTCACGATCAGCTCATGCGCGATCTCCATATCTCCCATATGATTGCAGCCTGCTTCGGCTATAACGTAAGGATCTTTGTATGTCACTGTCAGACACCTCCTGTATCCTCTCTATTGTAGTGTATTCGCGCATATTTATCAATGTAATAAACAAAATGGCAAAGGTTATGGTATTATATCCAAAAAGAATCTATAGGAGGATCACTAAATTGGAAAGAGAAAAGTTCGGATCCAGGATCGGCTTCATCCTCGTCAGTGCGGGATGTGCGATCGGAATAGGTAATGTATGGAAGTTCCCGTACATGGCGGGACAGTATGGCGGTGCGATTTTTGTTCTGTTTTATCTTCTGTTTCTCGTTATCATGGGTATTCCCGTTATGACGATGGAACTGTCGGTAGGACGTGCCAGCAGAAAGAGCGCCGTGCTAAGCTACAAAGCCCTTGAAAAAGAAGGCAGCAAGTGGCACATCCATGGATGGTTCTGTATCGCCGGATGTTACCTGCTGATGATGTATTACACAACCGTTTCGGGATGGATGCTCTCATATGCATGGAAGTTCCTGACCGGTAAATTCGAAGGCGTTACGCCGGGAACCGCTGGCGACATATTCGGTGGTATGCTCGGAAGTCCTTCGGAAATGGCGGTGTTTATGATCATTACCGTCGTGCTCGGTTTTGCCGTGCTCAGTCTCGGAGTGCAGAAAGGTTTGGAGAGGATAACTAAGATCATGATGACAGGTCTTCTGATCCTGATCGTCGTTCTTGCGATCCATTCGATCACTCTTTCCGGCGCCGGAGAGGGACTTAAGTTCTACCTTGCACCCAATGTTGAAAACGTTAAGAACGTCGGTCTGTTCAACCTCATAGTCGGAGCCATGAACCAGGCGTTCTTCACACTCAGCCTCGGTATTGCCGCCATGGAGATATTCGGAAGCTATATGTCTAAGGACAAATCGATCCTGTCGGAATCGGTACTGATCATCTGCCTTGATACGTTTGTTGCGATCATGGCCGGACTGATCATCTTCCCGGCATGCTCGGCATACGGAGTCTCCCCGGATCAGGGACCTTCGCTGATCTTCATGACTCTTCCGGAGCTGTTCATCAATATGCCCGGTGGAAGGATATGGGGAACACTGTTCTTCATATTCATGTCGTTTGCAAGTTTTTCGACGGTCACGGCAGTATTTGAAAACCTTGTCGCATGGCCGACTGACAACTGGGGATGGAGCAGAGGCAAGAGCGTTGTGTGCAACCTCATATTTATCCTTGTGGCAAGCCTTCCGTGCGTATTCGGATATAATATCTGGTCAGATCTTCATATCATCGGAGCGAGAGATGTTCTGGATTCCGAGGATTTTATCGTGAGCAATCTCCTTCT